>CAUPUB010000014.1:0-33370 GCA_963514535.1 uncultured Fretibacterium sp. | reverse complement strand
AGTGGGACGAGGAGCGCCGGCGCGCCACGGCAAAGAGGCTCATGAAGCGCGTGGGGTTGGACGAGAGTTTTCTGGAGCGCTATCCCGCGGAGCTCTCCGGCGGGCAGCAGCAGCGCGTGGGCGTTATCCGGGCGCTGGCCGCGGACCCCGAGATCATCCTGATGGACGAGCCCTTCGGCGCGCTCGACCCCATCACGCGCGACTCCCTCCAGCAGCTGATCAAGGGACTCCAGAGGGAGCTGGGGAAGACCGTCGTCTTCGTCACCCACGACATGGACGAGGCCCTGGCCCTGGCCGACCGCATCGTCATCATGGACAAGGGGCGCGTGGTGCAGTTCGACGCGCCGGAGAACATCCTGCAAAACCCCGCCAACCCCTTTGTGGAGAGCCTTCTGGGCGAGGACCGCCTCAACGAGGCCCGCCTGGCGCTGCGCACGGTCGACGAGGTCATGGTGAGGGATCCGGCTCTCGTCACGAGCGGCAAGAGCATCCGCGACGCACTGAGGCTCATGCGCCGGCACCGGTCGGAGACGCTCTTCGTGACCGACTCGGACGGGGTGATCCAGGGCGTGGTCGACATCTTCGACATCGAGAAGGTCAGCGTCAAGCAGGCCCGACAGTCCGGCCGCTCCGGCCGGGAGGGCGAACGGACCGACCTGATGCAGGACCGGATCGAGACGATCATGAAGCCGGCCTCCTTCATCGCCCGTGACACCCTGATCCGCGACGCCCTCCACTGGATCGTCCATCTGAACTATCGCTACCTGCCGGTCGTCGACGGCGAGAACCGGCTGGTCGGGGTCGTGACACGTGCCTCGCTGGTCGAGGACATCTACGCCAACGTATGGGGCGCGGACGAGGACGCGGTTCGGGAGGGCACCGTCCAGACGACGGACGAGCCCCGGGAGGGAGCGGCCGATGCTTGACTTCATCCTGAGGAACCATACGGCCCTGCTGCTAAAGACCTGGGAGCACCTCTGCATCTCGGCCGCGGCACTGGCCGCCGGCACCGCAGCTGCAGTCCCCCTGGGGATGCTGCTCACGCGCTTCAGGCGCGTCTCGGGGGCCGTCATCGGGCTGGTCTCCATCCTCCAGACGATCCCGTCCCTGGCCCTGCTGGCCGTCATGATCCCGCTCCTGGGCGTCGGCCGCCCGCCCGCCGTCGCGGCGCTGTTCGTCTACTCGCTGCTGCCGATCGTCCGCAACACCTGTCTGGGCCTCGAGGGCGTGGACCGCAGCGTCGTGGACGCGGCCAGGGGCATGGGCATGACCTCCCTGCAGAGGCTCTTCCGGGTTCGGCTTCCGCTGGCGGCGCCCGTAATCATGGCGGGGGTGCGGACCTCCGGCGTGTACGTCGTCTCCTGGGCGACCCTCGCATCCTACGTAGGGGCCGGCGGGCTGGGCGACTTCATCTTCACGGGGCTGAACAACTACATCCCTCCCATGATCGTCTGGGGGACCCTGCCCGTCACCCTCCTGGCGATCCTGACGGACTCCCTGCTGGGGCGGATCGAGGCCGCCCTGTCCCCCAAGCTCCGGTCCCGGCCCTGACACGCCCCGGCTCGGAAATTGGAAAGTGAAAATTGAAAAGTGAAAAGTGGAAAGGAGGCCGAACATGAAGCGCAGGAAAAACGCATATCGGATATTCCTCCTCCTGGCGGTCCTGACGGGCGCGGCGATTCTTCCGATGTGGGCGGAAAGGGACGCCCCGGAAGGCGGCATCGTCGTAGCGGGCGGCAACACGACCGAGCGCCAGATCCTGGCCGAGATAACCGCCCAGATGATTCGGCGCCATCTTCCGGGCGTCCGGGTGGAACTGTTGAACAACCTCGGGTCCACCGTCCTGATCCGCCGGGCGCTCGACAACGGGGACGTCAATCTGTCCGGGTCCATGTACACCGGGACGTCCCTTACCGGGGAGCTGGGCCTGCCGATGACGACGGACCCCAGGGAGGCGCTGGAGATCGTGGTCCGGGAGTACGAGAGGCGCTACCGCGAGAAATGGTACCCCTCCTGGGGGTTCGCGAACACCTACGCCTTCATGGTGCCGCGCGAACTCGCCGAGAGGGAGGGGCTGAGGACGGTCAGCGACCTGGCCCGCATCGCGCCCGGCATGAAACTTGGGGTGGACACCGCCTGGATGGAGCGCAAGGGTGACGGCTACCGCGACTTCAAGAGGATATACGGGTTCGACTTCAAGCGGGTGTTCCCGATGGAGATCGGATTGGTCTACGGGGCCGTGCGCGCCGGGGAGATGGACGTGGTCCTGGGCTACTCCACGGACGGGCGCATCGACACCTGCGGCCTGGTGCTCCTGGAGGACGACCGGCGCCTGTTCCCGCCCTACGACGCCAGCCCCGTCGCCGCGCACCGCGTCCTCGAGGCGCACCCGCAGCTCGACTCGATTCTCATGCGGCTCGTCGGGACGGTGGACGGCCCCCGGATGCGGAGGATGAACCGCATGGCCGACGAGGAGCTGGTCGAGCCCCGCAACGTGGCCCGGCTCTTCCTGGAGGAACACGGCTATTTCGAGAGCTCCGACGCCCGTCCGGAGCCTCCGGAACGAAAGGAGACGAGGGGATGGAGCTTCTGAGGGAGACGCTCGCCTATTATTCGCTCAACGGGGGCTACGTGCTGGAGCAGTTCTGGAGGCACTTCCTGATCTCGGTCTGCGGGGTCCTCCTCGCGTCCGCGGTCGCCATCCCCACGGGTTTTCTGATCGCCCGAAGGGGGCGCCTGGCCCGGTGGATCGTCGGCGCGGCGAACGTCATCCAGACCGTCCCGTCCCTGGCTCTGATGTCCATCCTGATGCTGGGCCTCGGCCTCGGGGCCCGCACCGTCATCGCGACGGTGCTGCTCTACTCGCTGCTGCCCATCGTCAGGAACACCTGTGCCGGCATCCGCGGCATTCGGCCCCAGGTCCTGGACGCCGCCAGGGGGATGGGCATGACGGCGCTCCAGACGGTCCTCAGGGTGGAGCTCCCCCTGGCCCTCTCGGTCATCATGGCCGGGGTGCGCAACGCGCTGGTGGTCGCCGTCGGCGTCACGACCATCGGGACCTTCATCGGCGCCGGAGGGCTGGGCGACATCATCTCGCGCGGCGTCAACGTCGCCAACGGCAGCGCCATCATCGTCGCCGGCGCGCTCCCCACCGCCCTGATGGCCGTCTGCGCGGACATCCTCCTGGGGCTGCTGGAGCGCGGGCTGGACCCCACAAGATAGGGGTCTCGCGCACGCGGTATAATGTTCCGCAAATCCATTCGGCGAAAGGACGGGATCGAGGATGGCGAAGACCCTTGCGGACGTGAAAAACGGCGGCGTGACGATTCGCCCGGCACGGATCGAGGACGCTCCAGACATCCACGCGCTGCGTGTCCTGGAGGGGGTCCGGGAGAACATCCTGGCGCTGCCCAGCGAGCGCGTCGCGGACACGGAGGACTTCATCCGCAACATCAAGGAGCACCTGATGGTGGCCGAGGTCGACGGCCGTGCCGTCGGCATGGCGGGGCTCGTCGTCCCGGCCATGGCGCGCCAGCGGCACACGGCGGGCGTGGGCATCATGGTTCACACCGACTATCAGGGGCGCGGTATCGGGCGGGCGCTGATGGAGGCCCTGCTGGACATAGCGGACAACTGGCTGATGCTGAAACGCGTGGAGCTCTCGGTCTTCACGGACAACGAGCGGGCCGTCCGCCTGTACGAGTCCCTGGGGTTCGTCGTCGAGGGGACGAAGAGGTACGCCGCCGTCAAGAACGGCGTCCACGCCGACGAGTACCTGATGGCGCGCTACGGGAAGTAGAAGCGAGCAGTGGTAAACCCAGGCGTTTAGCAGGCGGGCTACCGAAAATCGCTCCTTTTTCTATCGATTTTCAGGATATCCCAATCATGCTCCGCCCTCTCCGCCGCGATCAGGACTCCGCCCGAGTCTGCAATGCCTCCAGCCGATCCAGGGAAAGCCCCGTCACTTTGGAGACCAAAAGGATGTCGATATTCTCCCTCAGCATCGCCGCAGCGGTTTCCTCCATCCCTGCCGCACGACCCTCGGCACGACCTTTGGCCTCACCCTCGGCACGGCCCTGCTCAAAACCGTCGGTTCGGGCCCACTTGAAACTGTTCTCATAATCCAGTCGGTCCCGCAGATCCTTCAAATAGTCCCTCAAGAGGTCTGGATCCCTCATAAAAAGCGACTCCAACGGCAACACCGTTGTTGCCGTTCGGCGCAACAGACGGCAAGCCCTCTAAGGCTGTTAAGCCCTAGATGCTGTGCCGGTACGGCAAGCCGTAAACCTTCGGTCCGCTTATAGAAAAAACTGTAGCGCCTCACTGCGTCGAAGTCGAAGCCACTGGGCTTCGCTTCGACATAAGCGATCAACACGCCCCGCGAGGCTAACGCCTCACGGAAGGCGGTTGCCTGCTTACAGGTACTTGAAGAAACGATCGCTAAGACGATCCAGAGGGACAAGCTCGTCTCCGCCGTTCATCATGCCGCCCTCCTCCCCTTTATATTTTTATTTAACCTTATTGATTATGTATGGTAACGCCATTATAGCAAAAAAGAAGATAACCGGTTGCCCCCTAAAATGAGGTGATGTATAATGAGCACTGCTTTGCTTTAATGTGATAACGCATAAAACAAAAGGGGAACGGTGAAAAGAGATGGATCTATCCCCCGATATCCTGACCCGGGGAGAGCGCGCGGTCCTGACGCTTCGGCAGCTTTACGAGGGCTACGGCTACCGCCGCTACCGGATCGAGAAGTTCGAGCCCTATGACCTGTACCGGGAGAACAGGAATTTTCTGAACGAGGAGACGGCGATCACCTTCCCGGACTCGCGCGGACGGCTCATGGCGCTGAAGCCGGACGTCACGATGAGCATCGTCAAGAGCTACGAGCCCAGCGCCGGTTCGGCGAAGTGGCATTATGCCGAGAGCGTGTTCCGCCGCGGGCGGGGCGGGGACTTTCGCGAGATCCGGCAGATCGGCATAGAGTCCCTGGGCGGCGACCCTCTCTACGCCCAGGCCGAGGTGCTCCTGCTCGCGCTGAGGAGCCTCGCCGTGTTCTCCGGGGACTTCGTCCTGGCGCTGGGGCACCTGGGGCTCCTCGCCCGCTCGCTCGAGGGCGTCCCCCTCACCGAGGCGGTGCTGGACTGCGTGCGCCACAGGAACCTCCACGACCTCGTTCGCCTGATCGGGGAGGAACGGGCGCGGCCCCTGGCCCGGCTGATGCGGCTTCCGCAGGAGCCGGAGCTTGCCCTCGAGGCGATCCGGGAGGTCTTCCCGGACCGGGGGGCGGAGAAGGAACTGAGCGAGCTGGAGGACCTCTGCGGCGTCCTCGAGGCGAGCGGCCTGGGAGGGCGCCTGCGCCTCGATTTCTCCGTGGTCCAGGGGCTGGACTACTACAACGGACTGTTCTTCCAGGGCTTCGTCAACGGCCTGCCCAGGCCCGTGCTGAGCGGCGGGCGCTACGACAACCTGCTCGAGAAACTGGGAAAGCCCTCGGCCGCCGTGGGGTTCGCCATCTACCTCGCCGAGCTCGACGCGCTGTTCCGCGACGGGCCGAGGCCCGTCGATGTCGCCCTGATCAACGAGTGTCCCGACCTCTGCGCGGTCCTCGGGCGGGTGGATGCCTGGGTGCGGGAGGGGCTGAGGGTGCGCGTCTGCCGCACCCGCGCGGAGGCCGGAGGGGCCGCGTCGGTGCGGCGCATCGATGCGGTGGGGGAGATCCGGGAGGAGGGAAAGCCATGATCCGCCTGGCCATCCCCAAGGGGCGCCTGAGCGAGCCGGTCGCCGACCTGCTCCAGAGGAGCGGCTACGACTGCGGCGAGCTGCGGAACGGGTCGCGCAGGCTGGCCTTCACGATGGGCGACATCGAGGCGACCCTCGTCAAGCCCAGCGACGTCGCGGTCTACGTGGAGCATGGCGCGGCGGACATCGGCATAGTCGGGAAGGACGTGCTGATGGAGGACGAGCCGGACGTCTTCGAGCTCATGGACCTCGGGTTCGGGGCCTGCCGCATGGTCGTCGCGGCCCCTGCCGGGTTCTCCGACGACCCCTCGCGGGTCCTGCGCGTGGCCAGCAAATACCCCCATGTGGCGGGGGAGCATTTTGCCCGGAAGAACCGGGCGGCGGAGGTCATCGAGCTGCACGGGAGCGTCGAGCTGGCGCCGCTCGTCGGGCTCGGCGACGTCATCGTGGACATCGTCGAGACCGGGACGACGCTTCGGGAGAACGGTCTCGAAGTGCTGGAGGAAATAGCGCCCCTGAGCGCCCGCCTGATAGCCAACCGCTCCCGCTATCATTTCATCCGGACGGCGATCGAGCGCCTGACGGATCCCTGGAGGGCAAGATCATGACGCGGCATTTCCTGGACCCCAGGCTCGCGGGGCTTGTCCGCTACGTTCCCGGCGAGGTGCCGCGGGACGGGCGGCCCGTGATCAAGCTGAACACCAACGAGAACCCCTTTCCGCCCTCTCCGGCCGTGGTGAAGGCGCTTTCCGCCGCCGGGGCGAAGAGGCTGAACCTCTACCCGGACCCGGAGGCGCGGGGCCTGACCCGCGCCGTCGCCGACCACTTCGGCCTCGACGTGGGCCGGGTCGTCACCGGGAACGGGAGCGACGAGCTGCTCGCCTTCTGCTTCCACGGGTTCTGCCCGAGGGGCGCCGTCTTCGCCGACGTCACCTACGGGTTCTATCCCGTGTTCTGCCGGATGTTCGGGGTACCCTTCGAGACCGTGCCGCTCCGAGACGATTTTTCCCTTGACGTCGACGACTACCGGGGCCGCAGGGAGACGGTCTTTCTGGCCAACCCCAACGCGCCGACCGGTCTGGCACTGGGGCTCCCCGACGTCCGGAGGCTGCTGGAGCAGGACCGGGACCGTTTGGCGGTCGTCGACGAGGCCTATGTCGACTTCGGAGCGGAGTCCGCCGCACCCCTGCTGGACGAGTACGACAACCTGCTGGTGATCCGGACCTTCTCGAAGTCGCGCCAGCTCGCCGGGGCCCGGCTGGCCTTCGCCCTCGGGTCGAGCTCGCTCGCGGCCGATCTCATGACGCTGAAGTTCGGCTTCAACCCCTACAGCGTCAACGCTCAGGCCCTGGCGGCGGGGGAAGCGGCCCTGAGGGACGAGGCGTACTTCGAGCGCACCCGGCGGGAGATCATGAGGAACCGCGATACCCTCCAGGAGGGACTGAGGGCGCTCGGCGCGGAGGTCGTTCCCTCGAAGGCGAACTTCGTCTTCACGCGGCCCCCGGCGGACGCCGCTTCGCTCCAGCGTATCCTGAGGGAACGGGGCATTCTGGTGCGCCACTTCCCGGACGAGCCCGGCAGGCCCGCACGGACCGGGGCCTGGCTCCGCGTATCCGTGGGGACGGCCGAACAGGTGGGGGCGTTTCTGGACGCCCTCCGGGACATCCTGCGGGATATGAGGAGGCGGACGGCCGATGCGGCGCTCTGAGATCGAGCGGGTCACGAGGGAGACCACGGTCCGGCTGACGCTGGACCTGGACGGCAGCGGGCGTCGCGATGTCCTGACGGACTGCGGCTTCCTCGACCACATGCTGGAGCTCCTCGCCTATCACGGCCGCTTCGACCTGACGGTCCGTGCGTCCGGGGACTCGCGCGTGGACTTCCACCACCTGGTCGAGGACGTGGGGATCGTGCTGGGGACGGCCTTGAACGACGCGCTGGGGGACCGCCGCGGAATACGCCGCTACGGGCAGCGCCTCCTGCCGATGGACGAGGCCCTCGTCCTCGTGGCCCTGGACGTGAGCGGAAGGTCCTTCCTCCGCTTCGAGGTCCCGATTCCGCAGGCACGGGTCGGCACGTTCGACACGGAGCTCGTACGCGAGTTCTTCGAGGCCGTCGTCCGGCCCCTGGGGCTGACGCTGCACATCCGGCTCCTCTCGGGGGAGAACGCGCATCACGTCATCGAGGCGGTCTTCAAGGGCTTCGGCCGGGCCCTCGCCGAGGCGGCCGGGCCCGACCCGGATTTTCGGGACGAGATTCCATCCAGCAAGGGGGTCCTGGACTCATGAGCATGCCGATATCGGGCCGCGGTGCCGGGCGATGAGGCTCTACCCGGCGATAGATCTGCTGGACGGCCAGGTCGTCCGGCTGGAGCAGGGGGACTTTCGGCGCCGGACGTCGTATTCCGTCGAGGCATACGAGGCGGCGCGGCGCTTCCGCGAGGCGGGGGCCGAGTGCCTGCACGTCGTGGACCTGGATGGCGCACGGGACGGCCGGGCCGCGAACCACCGGCTGATCGAGGAGATCGTCCGCGATACGGAGCTCTTCGTCCAGGTCGGCGGCGGCATCCGCACGACGGAGCGCGCCCGGGCCTACCTCGACGCCGGGGCCGGACGGGTGATCCTGGGCTCGGCGGCCGTCTCCGACCCGGATTTTCTCGACCGCTGCCTGGCGCTGTTCGGGGACCGCGTCGCCGTCGGCGTCGATCTGCTGGACGGGGAGGTCATGACCCACGGCTGGGAGCGGGGCTCGGGCCTCGACGGGCTGGAGTTTTGCAGAGAACTGGCGGCGCGCGGCGTTGCGACCGTCATCGCGACCGACATCACGAAGGACGGCAGGCTGGAGGGGACCAACCTCGCGCTGTACGACCGCCTGAGGACCGCAGGGATCCCTAACGTCATCGCCTCGGGGGGGATCGCGTCACTGGAGGAGCTCCTCGCGCTGCGCGGCCTGGGGGTCTCGGGGGCCGTCGTCGGCAAGGCGCTCTATGCGGGGCGGCTTCGTCTCGAGGAACTCGTTTGCAAACTACGCGAACTGGAGGAAGGATTATGATTATCAAACGTATCATCCCTTGTCTCGACATCAAGGACGGACGGGTCGTCAAGGGCGTGCGCTTCGAGGGGCTGCGCGACGTGGAGGACCCCGTCGTCCTCGCCCGCTTTTACGACGGCAACCAGGCGGACGAGCTGGTGTTCTACGACATCGCCGCCAGCCGGGAGGGCCGGCCCATCTTCATCGAGCTCCTGCGCCGGGTCGCGGAGTGCGTCCACATCCCGCTCATGGCGGGCGGGGGCATCGCGGGCCTGGAGGACTTCGACCGGGTCCTGGACTGCGGCGCCGACAAGGTGAGCGTGAACTCCGGGGCGCTGCGCGATCCGGAGCTCCTCCGGCGCGCGGCCGAGAAGTACGGCAGCCGGCGCGTGGTGCTGTCGATGGACGTGCGTAGGGTAGGGGATGCCTACCGCGTGTTTGCGGAGGGCGGGCAGACGGACACGGGGCGGGACGCCCTGGAGTGGGCCCGTCTGGGGGAGGAGCTGGGAGCCGGGGAGATCGTCCTGAACAGCATCGATACCGACGGCGTCCGGGGCGGCTTTGACCTGCCGATGCTCGAGGCCGTGGGCCGGGTCGTGAGCGTCCCGATCGTCGCCTCCGGGGGGGCGGGGACGATGCAGGACTTCGCCGAGGTCTTCCGGATCCCCGGCGTGGGCGCGGGCCTGTCCGCCGGGGCCTTCCACTCGAAAACGGTCCTCATCCCGGAGCTGAAACGCTATCTGAGGGAGCGGGGGGTCCCCGTCCGCATCGAGGAGCCGCTCGAGGGCCGAGGGGAAGGATAGGGTCGGATATGAGGACGGACCTCGAACTCGACGTCGGCGCGCTGAGGTTCGACGAGCGGGGGCTGATCCCGGCGGTGGTCCAGGACCTCCGCAGCCGGAAGGTGCTGACGCTGGCCTATATGAACCGCGAGAGCCTGGAGATCACCCTGCGCGAGGGGTGCACCTGCTTCTACTCGCGCAGCCGCGGGACGCTCTGGCGCAAGGGGGAGACGAGCGGGAACGTCCAGCGCGTGGCGTCCATTCGCCCCGACTGCGACGGGGACGCGCTGCTCGTGGAGGTGGTGAAGGACGGGCCGGCCTGCCACCGGGGGACCGACTCCTGTTTCGACGGTGCGGAGGCGGAAGGTACAAGGGCGGAAAAGGAAGGGGGCCCGCGCCTCACAATCGACGACCTGTACCGGCTGCTCCAGGACCGGAACGAGAGGCGGCCGGAGGGCAGCTACACCACCTACCTGTTCGAGAAGGGTCTGGAGAAGATTCTGAAGAAGTGCGGCGAGGAGGCGACGGAGGTCGTCGTCGCCGCCATGAAGGGGTCGAGGGAGGAGACGATTTACGAGCTGGCGGACCTCTGCTACCATGCCCTCGTGCTGATGGTGCAGTGCGGCGTGACCCTCGACGAGGTGCGCGGCGAGCTGGCCTCCCGGCACGTCGTCAACCGCAAGGTGAAACAGGAGACGCTTCGATGATCCGCTCGACCCTTCACAACCACACGACGCTCTGCGACGGCCGGAGCACGCCCGAGGAGATGGTCCGGGCGGCCGTCGCCGCGGGGCTTACGGACCTGGGATTCAGCGCCCATTCCCCGGCCCCCTTCGATGAGGGATCCCTGAGGTCCGAGGCGGAGTACCGAAGGACGATCCTGGATCTAAGGGAGAGGTACGCCGGGACCATCCGCATCGTCCTCGGGATGGAGCAGGACTGTCTGGCCCCGGTGGCCCGCCGTTCGGACTACGACTTTCTGATCGGTTCCGTGCACTTTTTGAGGGTGGGCGGGGAATGTCTCTCCCTGGACTGGGACGAGGAACGGTTCGCAGCGCTCCTGGCGGCAACGGGGGGCCCGGAGAGTGCCATCCGGGCCTATTACGCGAGCGTTGCGGACATGGTGCGGACCCAGCGCCCGGACGTCGTCGGGCACTTCGACCTTATAGGCAAGTTCAACGCGGACGAGCGCTTTTTCAGGGAGGACGAAGCGTACCGAAGGGCCGCGCTGGAGGCGCTGGACGTCGTGATCGGGAGCGAGTGCGTCCCGGAGCTGAACGCCAGCGGGTTCCGCTGGCGCGGGCGGCCGTACCCGGACGGTTTTCTGCTGCGCCGGCTCCGGGAGAAGAACCGCCTCCTGACGCTGCAGGCGGACTGCCACGACGCCCAGGCCCTTCTGCGCTTCATCCCGGAGGCCGCCGAGGTCCTGAGGCGGTTCGGCTTCCGCTCGGCGCTCCAGTGGATCGACGGAGCCTGGCAGGAGGTCGGGCTTTAGGGAAGCGCCGGGGCAAAAAGCAGAGCTGGACGCCTCATTCCACCTTTTTCAGCAGCCCCTCGAGGGCCGAAGTAGCCTTGTCCAGAGAATAAGCCAGCTGCAGGCAGGTGAGCATCAGAAGCTCCTCCTGACCTATCCCCTTTGCCAAAGAATTGCAGGCGGCCGCGACCAGCGACTCGATGCGCTCCACCGCCCCAGGATCCAGGGCGGTCTCAACGCTGTAGTTCCTCTTCCCGATCGTAATCCAGATATTCCTGGAGGCGCACACGGGAGCTCAACCCCGCCGTCTTTCCTTAACGATGTCGATCAAGCGCTCGTTCAGGTTCCGCAGCTTCGCCTCGATCTCCAGTCCGCCGCGTTCCGCGCGCAGGGCTTCTTCGTTCGTGGCCTCGAGCGCTTGCTGCATCTCCTGCCGGGTCCTCACGCACTCCTCATCGCGCTCAGCGGCATAGGCGACGAGGCGCTCAACCTCTCTCCTGAGGTTGTCCCGCTCCTGGATCAGCACGTCGATCCTCTCCCCAAGCTGATCGATCAGGGTATCAATGCTCCTCGGCTCCAGCACGCCCATCCCTTCTCCAACCCCCATTCCGGCACACTCCGTCCGGGCGTGTCGGGCACGGCCGGTCGCATCCCGACCGTACCCGTCCGCATCCCTAACGCATATTGTACCCTTTTTGAACCAGGGTGTCCCGAACCAGGCCGTGAACCCGCTCGACCTCCTCGTCATTGAGGGTCCGGTCGGGCGCGCGGTAGGAGAGCGAGAAGGCGAGGCTTCGGAACCCCTCGGGGATCCCCTTGCCCTCGTAGACGTCGAAGAGCCTCAGCTCGTCCAGAATATCCCACCCCGCCGCGGCACGCGCCGCCGCACGGATATCGGACGCCGCCTCGTCCTGGGTCCGGTCCGCCGGAGCCAGCATCGAGATGTCCCGGAGCGAGGCCGGAAACGCACTTGCAGGACGGAGCACGGGCCGGCAGTTCCCTCGGAGCTCCTCGAGCTCCGAAAGCCTCAGCTCGAAGAGGACGACGGCCCCGCCCCCCAGGCCCAGCTCCTGCTCCAGGACCGGCTTGAGCCGAGCCAGCCACCCCAGGGACCGGACGCTCCCGTCCGGGGCCGCGGCCCGGATCTCGGCGGTCTGCCCCCCGTGCCCGAAGGGCTGCCGCCCGGCGACAAAGCGCGGGGTCAGCCCGCAGCCCTCCAGCAGCGCGGCGACATCGGCCTTGACGCTGTAGAAGTCCTCCCCCTGCCCCTTCCAGGGCGTCCGGGGGTCCGTCCCGTCGAAGACAAGGCCCGCGACGGCATCGTGCTCGACGTGCGTGGACGCGCCGGGCGCGGTCCTCAGGAAGACGCGCCCCTGCTCAAAGAGCCGGACGGCCCCGCGCCAGCCGGAGGCGGCGCTGGTTCTGAGCCCGCCCAGCAGGCCGGGGACCAGCGTGGTCCGCATGGCGATCTGGTCCTGGCTGATCGGGTTCGCCAGCATCAGGGGATGGGCCCGCAAGTCGTCCTCCGGGAGCAACAGTTTTTGGGGGAAATCCTCCGGCAGGAAGCTGTAGGTCACCGCCTCCACGTACCCGCGCGCGACGAGGCAGGAGCGCACGAGGGCCGACAGGCGCATCGGCTCGCCCCTGTCCCCACCGCGGGGCGGCTCGCCCGGCAGACGCCCGGGGGCGTCGTTGTAGCCGTGGAAACGCCCGACCTCCTCGATCAGGTCCTCCTCGATCGTGATGTCCGGGCGCCAGGTCGGCGGCACGAAGGTCCGCGCCTCGTCCGTACCGTCCCCGCCTCGTATCCCGAACCCCTCCAGGATGGCGGAGGAGGCGTCCAGGCCCCCCCAATCCAGATAAGTCTGGAGTTTTTTCTTCGTCAGGGTCACGGGTTTGGGCTCTGGAAAATCGTTGGACGCGGAGCGCACGCGGTAGCCGATCTCCGCGCCGCTCCAATCGCGCATCAGCTCGAGCGCCAGGGAGAGGGCGCGCGCGCTGAGGGTCGGGTCCACGGTGCGGGCGAAGCGGAACGCCGCCTCGGAGGCGATGCCCAGCCGCCGCGCCGTGTGCCCCACGCGCAGCGGGGAGAAGGAGGCGCTCTCCAGCACCACGGCCCGGGTGTCGTCCCGGATCTCCGTGCGGTCCCCGCCCATGACCCCGGCGATGGCGATGGGCTCGCCGCCGCTCGTGATCAGCATGTCCCTCTCCGTCAGAACGCGCTCTTTGCCGTCCAGCGTCGTCATGCGCTCGCCGTCCCCGGCCGCCCTCACGGTGATCTCCCGCGCGGGCAGGGTGCTCAGGTCGAACGCGTGCAGGGGCTGCCCCAGCACCAGCATGACGTAGTTGGTCGCGTCCACGATGTTCGAGATGGGCCTCATGCCCATGTGCACCAGCGCCACGCGGACCGCCAGGGGCGAGGGCCCCATCGCGACGCCCGTCGCCAGGCCCAGGTGATAGCAGAAGCACCCGGGGTCGGGCAGGGATATCGCCCCGAACCGCTGGGCGTCCGGCCAGTCCCGGTCATCTCCGGATGCCTGGCCCTCCAGGCACCGGGGCGCGTTCAGTTTCGCGTCGGGGAAGAGGCCCCGAAGCTCCCGGGCGATGCCCCAGATGCTCAGGAGGTCGCCCCGGTTCGGGGTGACGGAGACGTCCAGGATGGTGTCCGAGAGCCCGTAGAGCGCGCGGGCCTCCGTCCCGACGGGCGCGTCCTCGGGCAGGATCAGGATGCCGTCCGAGTCGTCGGCCTCGGCCTCGGGAACCCCCAGCTCGGCCGCGGAGAGCATCATCCCCGCGCTCTCCAGGCCGTAGAAGTCCCGGATGCCCAGTTCCATGCCGTCGGGCAGCGTCGAGCCCGGCGGCGCGTAGAACACGCGGTCCCCGGCCCTCACGTTTTCCGCGTTGGTGACGCAGACGGACTCGCCACGGCCGGTGGAGAGGCGCGCGACGAGGAGATTCTCCTTCGCGGGGTGCGGCGTCAGCGACAGGATGCGGGAGGCGACGACGCCCTTCAGTGCCCGTGCCGTGTATTCGATACCCTCGACCTCGGCCCCCGCCATCGTCAGCCGCTCGGCGGCCTCCTCGGGCCCTGCGGAGAGGGTGATGAAGTCCTCCAGAAGATTCCAGGATACGAGCATTTAAGCGTCCCCTCCCATTTTAAGCGTCTCTCCCATTTAAGCGTCCCTTCCCGACAGAAAGTAGGAGACGTCGCCGTCGAACAGCAGGCGCAGGTCGTTGATACCGTACTTGAGCATCGCCATGCGGTCGAGCCCCATGCCGAACGCGAAGCCGTTGTACCTCTCCGGGTCGATGCCCCCAGCCCGGACGACCGACGGATGCACCATCCCCATCCCGCAGACCTCGAGCCAGCCCGTCCCCTTGCAGACCCGGCAGCGGGCGTTAGACCCGCCGCACTCCACGCACTCGATGTCCAGCTCCATCGAGGGCTCCGTGAAGGGGAAGTAGCTGGCGCGGAAGCGGTTCTTCAGGCTCCGGCCGAAGAAGGCGTCCATCAGGCCGCTCAACGTGCCCTTCAGGACCGGGAAGGACACGTCCCTGTCGATCATCAGGCCCTCGATCTGGTTGAACATCGGGGAATGCGTGGGATCGTTGTCCCGCCGGTACACCTTGCCGGGGCAGACGATCCGCAGCGGCGCGCCGTACCTCAGCATGGAGCGCACCTGCACGGGCGACGTGTGCGTTCGCAGCAGGGTCCCGTCCGGGAAATAGAAGGTGTCCTGCATGTCGCGGGCCGGGTGCCAGGAGGGCATGTTCAGGCTCTCGAAGTTGTAGAGCTCCTCCTCCTTCTCGGGCCCCAGGGCGACGGAGTACCCCATCCCCTGCAGGATCTCCACGATCTCGTGCATCGTCTGGGCCACGGGATGGAAGGACCCGCCGCAGCGGCCCTTTGCGGGCAGCGTCACGTCGATGCGCTCCCCGGCCTCGCGCGCCTCGTTCTCCCGCGCGCGAAGCTCGCGTCCCTTGGCCTCGATCGTCCGCTCCATCTCGTCCCGGAGGGCGTTCAGCTGCTCGCCGGCCGCGGGACGCTCCTCGGGGCTCAGCTTCCCCAGCGACTTCAGCAGAACGGTCAGCGCGCCCTTCTTCCCCAGGTTGCGCACCCGCAGCTCGCCGAGCGCCTCCGTGGAGTCAACGGAGGACAGCGCCTCGTCAAACGAGGCCCGTACCTCCTTCATTCCCTCAATCAACGCATTCAACCGCCTCTGCCTCCCTTCCTCGTAACAAAAAATCGGGGGCGGAGCGGAGCGCCGGGCTCCGACCGCCCCCATACAGCCTTCATCCATATTTATCCGAGCACATTTATCCGAGCACATTCATCCGAGGACACGGGATCGCCGACCCCGTGTCCCTATATTGCCTGGGACTACTGGCCCAACGCGGACCGGACCTGCCCCATGAGGCCGCGGAACGCCTCCATGTCGTGGATGGCCAGCTCGGAGAGCATCTTGCGATTCATGACGACCCCGGCCTTCTTCAGCCCGTTCATGAACACGCTGTAGCTCATCCCCTCGGAACGGGTCGCCGCGCTGATGCGCGTGATCCAGAGGCGGCGGAAGTCACGCTTCTTGCGCTTGCGGTCCCCGTAGGCACGGGACAGCGCCGCGAGGTAGGCCTCCCTGGCCCGCCGATAGACGTTCTTGTGCTGCCCCCAGTAGCCCCGGGTGATGGAAAAAAGCTTCTTTCTCTTTTTGTTGCTTGCCGATGCACCCTTGACGCGCATGGTTCAATCATCCTCCCCAAAAATTCCCGAACGTGCCCAGCGTGCTAGGCGTAAGGCAGCATCCTGTTCATCTGCTCCATCAGGGTGTCGCTGACATAACCCGACTTGCGCAGGGAGCGAAGACGCTTGGGGCCCTTGTGAACCATGATGTGCCTGCGGCCGACCTTGCGGTAGGACAGCTTGCCGGTCGCAGTGCGGCTGAACCTCTTCTTGGCACCGGAGTGCGATTTCAGTTTTGGCATGAAACATTTCTCCTTTTTAGTGTTCCAGTACACCTTTTCCGTGCACGGGGAACGCGCTCCCCGAAAAATTTGCGGCCCCTCAGTTCCGTTCGGAGACGGCCGAGGCGGAAACCTCGGGCTTCGGGCCGGACGCGGCCCCCTCCCTGGGGGCGGCCGGCTTTGCGGACTGGGGCGCGGGGGTTACCATTATGCGCATGTAGCGCCCCTCCATCCGAGGGCTGCCCTCCGCCTTTCCCAGGGCGCCGCACTCCGCCATGACGCGGTCCAGTACCTCCTCGCCACGGGAGAGGAAGGCCATTTCCCGCCCCCTGAAGAAGACGGAGACCTTGACGCGGTGCCCCTCCTCAAGGAAGTTCCGGATCGCCTTCACCTTGAAGTTGAAGTCGTGCTCGTCGATCTTGGGGCGCATTTTGATCTCCTTGAGGGTCTGGACCTTCTGCTTCTTGCGGGCGTCCTTCTCCTTCTTCTGGAGCTGGTAGCGATACTTGCCGTAATCCATGATCCGGCAAACGGGCGGCTTGGCCAGGGGGGCGACCTCCACCAGGTCCAGCATCCGATCCTCGGCCATCCGGACGGCCTCCGCCGTGTCGATCTGCCCGACCTTCACCCCGTTCTCGTCCACCAACAACACCTGCGGCGCAGTGATCTCCTGATTGACCCTCGGCGCATCCTCTTCGGTCCTGGGGAATATAACGCCTCACCTCCATAAAAAATAAAAAAGATAAATAAAAATCGGGGCCGGCCCCTGGGCCGCCCCGACAATCTGCGCTTCACAGGTCTCCCATTACGACATTAGAGGGAGACGCTTTGCACAATCTCGCACGGCCCGGCAGCAGCCTCCACCGAGGGGAAGCGCCGCATCGGGCGAGAGGGGGCAGCCTCTGCTTGACACGCGACATACCGTGGAACTATAGCATATCTCATCCCGTCCGACAAGCGGACGAGGCTTCCGAATGCGGTACAGCGTGTTAAAATAGGCACGGGACTGCATGCGATCCCTCCGGGACACCGTCCCGACGAATTTCCTGTGGCCCGGTAGGCCGGTTTTGAGCCCGAACATCCCGACGAACAATACAAGGAGGTCCCGTTCATCATGATATTCAAAGGCAGTTTCCCGATGTTGCCGGTGGTGCTCCTCGCAGGAGCCCTCGTGCTTCTCGCCCGTCCCTGCGCGGCGGATACCCCGACGGTTCGTTCCGTGGACGTCTATCCCAGGGGCGCGAGGTTCGTCTTCGAGCTTGCCCCTACGGAGAACTCCTTCCAGTTCGAGCTCCCCGGCGCCTTTGATGCCAAGAGCGTCCGCCTCCTGGACCTCACGGGGGTCTCGGACCTCCAGGTGGTCGAGCAGGGGCGCAAGGGCTGGATTCCCCCCTCCCTCGTACCCCTGAAGGAGCGGACGGACGCCCAGGCCAAGACTGTCGCCCTTCTGAAGGCGAAGGTGGCCTCCCTGGAGCAGACCCGCGCGATGTTGAACGTGAGCACCGATCAGATCAAGGAGATCGAGGGTAAGGACCTGATCCGCTACATGGAGGACGCCCAGGCCCTCCGGCTGAAGGTCGAGAACGAGCTGGCGGACCTGACGGAGACGCTGCGTCTGGAGACGGAGGAGCTGGAGCGCCTGGAGGCGGAGCTAACGTCCCGGAGCCCCCGGCGGTCCGGCCAGATCGTCCAGGTCAGCGGGCGCACGAACACACGCAAGCCGCTGCTCTTCGAGGCCCGTACGGACGCCGCCCGCTGGGGGCTGCGGTACGTCCTTGACCTGAATAGCGCGACGGGGGCCATCGATGTCCACATGTTCGCGTCCGCTGCGCAGGGGACGGGGATCGACTACTCGGGGGACCTGACCTTCCACTCCAGGCAGCCCGAGGACTCGGTCTCGCCACCCGTGCTGGCCCCGCTCCGGGTCGCATTGCGGCCGAAGCATCCGATACCGGTCAGGGAAATGCCCACTTTGGGTTATGGCATCTCTGCGCCCGCCCCCATGGCTGTCGCCTCCCACAAAGAGATGCTCGATGGAGCGTTAAACACAATGGACGACCAGGACGAAGAGGCCGTGGAGTTCGGTGCGGGGCTCCCCGTGATCGATTCCACCCTCTCGAACGTGACCGTCCTGGGGCAAGGGACACTCGAGGGGGACGGCTCGCCGTCGGATGTGGCGCTTGGCGCCCTGTCGCTTGAGAGCACGCCCACCCTGGTCCTGATCCCCGAACAGCGCTCCAAGGGCTGGATCGTCGCCAGCATGGACGCCATCTCCACGCCCCTGATGCCGGGGCGTGCGGAGCTGCGGGTGGACGGCCGGCCGTCCGGCTACACCAACGTGCCGGAGTACGGGCTGGGGCAGACTCGGCTTCCCTTCGGCTCGGCCTCGCGGCTCAGCGCGAAAAAGACCCCGTTGGTGGAGAGCACGGGCAGCTCCTGGCTGGGGGGATCGGGCATCTTCAAGAGCGGCTACACGTTGGAGGTGGCCAGTGGTATGGACTCGGAGCGGGAGGTCACCGTCCGGGACCGGCTTCCGATCCCGGTGGACGAGAAGATCAAGCTGGAGGTCCTGAAAATCGAGCCCGAGCCCACGGAGCGCGACGCGGAGAACCGCCTCTCGTGGAAACTGTCCCTCAAGCCCGGCGAGACCCGGAAGATCGTCGTGGAGTACACCCTGAGCTACCCCTCCGGAGAGACACTGGAATACCGTTAGCATCATGGGACGCTCTGTCAGCCTCATAAAGTGGCTTTTCCTGCCTCCTATAGTAGCTATTCCGACGATCCTCGTCGTCCGGTCCCTGGGCTCTCCCCTGGAGTCGGGCCCGGTGGACGCCTCGCTCTGGGGGCTGATCGGGCTGCTGTTCATCATCCTGACCGCGCTCTACGCCCTGTTCATCCTCCAGGGCGCCAAGAGTGGTTACCTCCCGGTCCAGCTCATCGCACAGGGGCTGCTGCTCTGCCCCCTGTCCGTCAGCTTCGGGGCCCGGCTCCAGTGGGTGGGCGTGACCATGGCCGTCTGCGGGGCGGTCATCCTGACGACGCTCTACTACTACCGCCCCCATAAGACTGCTCCCATCGAGAAACCCGAGGAGGGCGTACAGGACTCCGACCTGCCGGTCCCCTTCGCGATCACCAACGAGACCGGGAATATCCTCGTCGTCAGCGACACCCTGCTCGAGCTTGCGGGGCTCTCCCGGGAGGCCGCGCTGTCCCTGAATATCGCGATGCTCATCCCCCAGGGATCGGGAACGGTGATGCTGGGCGAGAAAGCATGGAATGTCCTCCAGCAGCCGATGAAGAACGGCCGCATCTGCTTCCGGCTCGAGCCAAGGACCTTGTCCGACGTCGTGCAGGTCCCCCAGGCCGTTTCCTTCGTCGACCCGGTTACGGGCCTTCATACCCGCAGCTATGCGATGCAGCGCCTGGAGGAGGAACTGTATCGCGTCCGGCGCTACGGACGTTTCCTGACGTCGGTCCTGATGAGAATCTCGTTTCCCCCCTCGTCGGACTCGGACCCGTGTGTGGAGGATGCCTTCCGCGCCTACTGCTGCGCCGTACACGCCAGCCTGCGCACCTCGGACATCGCCTTTTCCACGGGGCCCCGCGACATCTTTCTGATCCTTATAGACACCGACAACGACGCTGCCGAGGTCGTCATCACCAAGCTCGAGGCGCTCATGCACACGCTCTGCACGTCCCACTCCTCGCTCTACACCGCGGTGATCCTCCGCGTGACGGACTTCGTCATGGGCGGCCCCGGTGTCCCGAACGCGGAGAACCTCGTGAAGCGGGTCGACGAGAACTTGCGGGCCAAGTACACGCTCGGCTCCTGATCCGGAGGTTCCTGTGAGGACTCTTGGGGCCCTTTCCCCACCGGGCCTACACATTCTGGACCGTCTCGTCCTGGGGGCAGTCGCCGGCCCCTTCGTGTTCGGGGTGCTGATCTTCACCCTGATCTTCGTGGCGGGCGACCTGCTCTTCCAGGCGGCGAGCCTGATCATCGAGCAGGGCGTCTCCCTGGGGGTCGTGACGCGCCTCTTTCTCTACCGTCTGCCGGAGGTCGTCGCCATGACCTTCCCCATGTCCTCGCTGCTGAGCGCGCTCCTGGGGATGACCGGCCTGGCCGCGGGCAGCGAGCTGATCGCCCTGAAGTCCCTGGGCATCCCGTTCTCGCGCGTACTCCGGCCCATCGTCGCCGCGTCGCTCCTCGTCTCGGTTGGGACCCTGGTCTTCAACGAGACCGTGGTGCCCTTCACATCCCTCGCCGCGGACCGGCTGCTCAAGTACGAGGTGATGAAGAACCAGGCGTCCGCGCTCCAGGAGAAGGTCTTCCTGCGCGACGAGAGCGGCGGGGAGCTCCGGCGGGTCCTCTACGTCAACCAGATGGACACGAGGAAGGGGATCCTGAAGGATGTCATGGTTCACGAGTTCGAGGGTGGACGCCTGGTGCGCACCTCCGTGGCGCAGCAGGGGGTCTGGAAGGACGGGCAGTGGTGGATCGAGGACGGCCGCGTCTACGACGTCAACAGCCGGGGCGACATCAACCTGCTCTTCCGCTTCGAGCGACAGCGGCTCGCGCTGGACCTCTCGCCCGAGCAGATCCAGCGCAGCACGAGGCGCCCGGTGGACATGAGCGCCCACGAGCTGTGGGCCTACATCCGCCAGGCCAGCATGATCGGGTCGGACCTCTCGAGGCTCTGGGTGATGTTTCATCTGAAGCTGGCCGTTCCCTGGGCCTGCGTCATCATGGCGGTCCTGGGCGCGGGGTTCGGCGCGTCGCGCCAGGGCCGGTCCGGCTCGGGGATGGGATTCGGCATCAGCGTCGTCATCGTCTTCGCCTACTATGTCGTGATGTCGATGTGCCGCGCCCTCGGTGAGGCCGGGGCGATCTGGCCCTCGCTGGCCGCGTGGGCCCCCAACCTGGTGTTCATGATCGTGGCGGTCTTCTTCGCGCGCCGAGTGGACCGATGAACGCGCCGGAGGGCCGGATCGTCCTGATCGCCGGGGAGGGCGCGCTGCCCGTGGAGATCGCGAGGCGCCTCCACGAACGGGGGACCCCTCCCGTCGTCGTCACACTGAGGGGCGACGGCGAGGCATTCGCCCCATGGTCCGAGGCCGTGGTCCAACTCCGATTTCCGAGCCTGGGGCGCGTCGTCCGCGAGGCGCGGCGCCGCGGTGCGGAGCGCCTCATCATGGCCGGCCACATCGCCAAGAGGACCATCTACCTCCTGCCCGCCCTCTTCGACCCCCTCACCCGCTCGGTGCTCTCCGCCACGCCGCGGGACGACCATGCGCTTCTGGGGTCGATCGTGGAGGCGTTCGAGCGGGAGGGCATCGCCGTCCTCCCCTACTGGCAGATCCTGCCGGAGTTCCTGGCGCCGGAGGGGCGGCTGGGCTCCCGCGCCCCGACCAAGGCCGAACTGCAGGACGTCCGGTACGGGGCGGAGGTCCTGAGCGTCACGCTGCCCTGTTCCTTCGGCCAGGCGCTCGTGGTGGCGGACCGCGCCGTCGTGGCCATGGAGGCCATGGAGGGGACGGACGCGATGATCGGGCGCTGCGGCGCACTGTCGGGCCGGGGCGTCGTCGTCAAGATGATGCGGTCCGACCAGGATCTGCGCTACGACCTGCCGACCGTCGGGCCCGGGACCATCGAGTCCATGAGGCGCGCGGGGCTGACCTGCCTGGCCGTCGAGGCGGGGCGGACCCTGATCCTGGAGCCGGAGCGGACGCTCGAGAGCGCCGACGCCTGCGGGATCGCCGTCTGGGGAATGCGGTCGTGTCCCTCTTCGTGAGCTGCGGGGAGGTCAGCGGGGACCTCTATGCAGCCGGGCTCGTCCGGGCGCTGCTGAGGCGAAGGCCGGCCCTGAGGGGCCGGATATGGGGCATGATGGGCCCGCGGACCGAGGAGGCCTGCGGGGAGCTCGCGCCGGACCTCCCCCGCTGGAGTTACGAGGAGCTCAAGCTGATGGGCATCACGGAGGTGCTGCCCGCGATCCCACGCCTTCTCCGGCTGCGGCGCACGATGGTCCGGGCCATCCTGGAGCGGAGGCCGGAGGCCGTCGTGGTGGTCGACAGCCCGGACTTTCACCTGGGCCTGGTATCGAGGCTACGGCGTGCGGGCTACGGTGGCTCCGACGGGAAAATGGGAAAAACCGTCTGCCTGGCGACCCCGACCGTCTGGGCCTGGCGCAGCGGGCGCGTCCGGGCCCTGCGCCGGGACTTTGACCTGTGCCTGCCGCTCTTCTCCTTCGAGCACCGCTACCTGGCCGAGCGGGGCGTGAACTCCCGATGGGCGGTTCATCCGCTGGTCGAGGGGCTGGGGGGGTGCCGCGCGCCCGAGGCGCTTCGGCGCCGTACCGGGGACGCGCGCGTCATCGCGCTCATGCCGGGGAGCCGGCGGTACGACATCCGCTACCACCTGGAGCGGCTGATGGGCGCGGCCCGGATTCTGAGGGACGACGGACGGCTCCCGATCTTCTCCATCGCGCCGGGGCTCTCGCCCCCCCTCGCCGCGGAGCTCCGGGAACGCCTCGAGGGGTTCGAGACGTGGGATGGGGAGGGCCGGGAGCTAATGGAGGCCGCGGAGGCCGTCGCGGGGGTCAGCGGGACGGTCGCGGTGGAGGCGATGCTGCTGCGCCGCTACATGGTGGTGATCTACAACGGCAACGCGGTCTCCTGGGCCATAGCGCGCGCACTGGTGCGAATCCCCTACATCTCGATCCCGAACTATCTGGCCGGTCCGCCCGGCGTGCCGCTCTACCCGGAGCTGCTCCGGGGTGACGCGCGGCCCGAACGGATCGTCCAGGAGCTGTACCGCTATACCGACGACCCCGCCGTGCGCTCCGAGGTCGACCGCCGAATGGGGGAGGCCCGGACCGCCATGGGCTCCGGGGACGCCGCCGGGTTCTGGGCGGAGGCTATTCTACCGTGAATCGGCATTGTCTCGAAGCCCGGCAGGGGGCGGGACGAGGAGGAGCGCAAGGGGGAACGGTGATGCAAAGGTGAGGGTCTCCATACTGACGAACGGCCCCGGTGAGCTGTGGGACTGGGCTCGGCCCGTGGCGACGGAGCTGCGCCTGCGAGGGCACTCCGTCTCCCTGTGGCTTCTGCCCTGTCCCTTCGCGTCGGGCCGGGAGCGCGAGGCCGCCTCGCTGCTGGGGGTCGACAAGCTTGAGGGCCCTAACGGAGCTGCGAGGACCTGGCGGGAGCTCGGGGCCGAACGGACGGACTGCGTCCTGCAGCTGGGGGGGGACCTGGTGTTCGGGACCCGTCTCGCGCGCACCGCCAAGGCGCCCCTGTTCGTCTACACCTACGGCGCCAAAAAAGGTCTGGACCGGGCACAGGCGGTCTTCACGGCCTGCCCGGCGATGGCCTCGGACATCTCCGGCAAGCCCGGGGCTCGTCCCATTGGGGATCTCGTCCGGGACGCCCTGGAGCTGGACGCGCGCAGCCCATCCGCCGAGTCTTGGGACTGGCCGAATGAGCCCGACTCACCTCGGCTCCTGCTGCTCCCGGGGAGCCGGCCCGCCATCCGCCGGGTGGCCCTGGGCTGGCTGACCGCCGTTGTCGCCGCGCTCCGGTCCGAGTTTCCGAGGCTTCGGGTCCGGACGCTTTTCTCGCCGTTCATGCTGGACTCCGAGCTCGAGGCGTGGCGCGACGCGGGGCTCGAGCCCGTCCGGGTCGGGGCGGGCGTCGCGATGCGGGGTGCGGACTACGCCCTGACCCAGCCGGGGACGAACACGCTGGAGATGATGCACTGTGGGCTGCCCGGTCTGACGGCCGCACCGCACGCCTTTCTGGAGCACATCCCCGTCGCGGGGCTGCGCGGGTTCGCCGCATCCCTGCCGCTCGTGGGCAGAAGGATACGCCGCGCCGCGGTCGGGCGCATCCTGGCGCGCCACAACGGGTTCATCTCCCTGCCGAACCGCATCGCGAACCGCTCCATTCTGGACGAGCTGTACGGGGACGTCACCCCGCAGACGCTCGCCCTGCGAATAGCCTCCGCCCTGCGGGACCCGGAGGGGCTCGCGGAGACGCGTGCGGCGCTCCTGGAGCTCTCGGGGGAGGGCGGGGCCGCCGCGCGGCTGTGCGACGCCCTGGAAGCACAGGGACTTCGCGTTCCCCAATGAGTGGTGCGGCGGGACGGAGTGGGGCGCCGGGGGCGGGTCCCGCATATTTTTCAAGGAGGTAATCCATGCCGACACAGAACCCCGGCGCCGTGCGTCGGCTGGTCGCCTACGCCGCTCCCTACCGGTACCGCCTCGCGGGAGCGGTGTTTTTCATGCTTGTGTCCTCGGGGCTCAACATCCTTCCCCCCTGGCTATTCAAGAGCGTGGTCGACGACGTCCTGATCTCCAGGAACCTGTTTGCCCTGGACCTGATCTGCGTCTCCGTCATCCTGATCTTCATCCTCAAGGCCATGACGCTCTACGGGCGGGAGTACCTGATGAACGACGTCGGGCAGCGCGTCGTGATGGATATCCGAATCGTGCTCTACGACCACATGCAGCGCATGTCGCTGCGCACGCTGCACGCCTCCCGGGTCGGCGAGCTGATGAGCCGCATCACCGGCGACGTGGCGACGCTCCAGAACCTCGTCACCAACACCTTCGTCGAGCTGGTCTTCAACGCCGTCACCTTCGTCGGGATGTTCCTCTTCATCCTCTTCATCAACTGGCGGCTCACCCTGCTGATCATCGTCGTGCTGCCCGCGGTCGCGTGGCTCCTGGTCTTTGCGGGCCGCCGGCTCCGCAGGGCCGGGCACCGCGTGCAGGAGCGGCTGGCGGACCTGACCGCCGTCGCCGCCGAGGCGTTCTCGGCCATCCGTGTCGTGCGCGCCTTCGCGACCGAGGAACAGGAGCTCGAACGGTTCCGGCGCGGCAACGTCGAGAACTTCGAGGCGCTGCTCCGCGCCGTGCGCATCCAGGCGTCGCTCTCCGGCGTGATCGAGGTCTTCCTTATCTGCGCGCTCGCCATCGTCTTCTGGTTCGGGGGGCGGAGCGTGATCGACGGGGCGCTATCGCCCGGCGAGCTGATCGCCTTCATCGGCTACATCGCCTTCATGGTCCAGCCCATCCGCACCGTGATGAGCCGCATGGGGTCCCTCCAGACCGGGCTCGCCGCGACGGAGCGCATCTTCGCGATGCTGGACACCCCCATGGAATCGACGGACCGCGCGCGGGTCGACCCCGGCCGGCTCCGCGGCGAGGTGGTCTTCGAGGACGTCCGCTTCGCCTATACCGAGGGACAGGAGGTCCTGGAGGGTATCAGCCTCTCCGTCCGTCCGGGCGAGCGGGTCGCCCTCGTCGGGCCGACCGGGTCGGGCAAGTCCACCCTGGTCGACCTCATCCCGCGCTTCTACGACCCCACGTCGGGCCACGTGCTGATCGACGGATACGAGGTGGACACCCTGCTTCTGCCGCGGCTGCGGCGCCAGATCGGCATCGTCCCGCAGGAGTCGGTGCTGATGAAGGGCTCCATCGCCTTCAACATCGCCTACGGACTGCCGGCCCGTGCCGGCCGACCCTCCGATCTCCAGTCCAGCCCTCTCGACAACCCCGAGCTCATGTCGACGATCCGCAGGGCAGCGCACATCGCCGATATCGACGAGTTCATCGAGGGGCTGCCCGAGGGCTACGCCACGGAGGTCGGCGAGCGGGGCGTCACCCTGTCTGGGGGCCAGAGGCAGCGCATCGCCATCGCGCGCGCCGTCGTCCGTGATCCGCGCATCCTGATCCTGGACGAGGCCACCTCCTCGCTGGACCTGGCCGTGGAGCGCCAGGTCCAGGAGGCGATGAACCGCGCCATGGCGGGGCGGACCTCCTTCGTCATCGCGCACCGGCTCTCGACCGTGAGGACGGCCGACCGCATCCTGGTGCTGGAGGGCGGCCGCATCGTCCAGGAGGGCACGCACGAGAGCCTGATCCGGGAGGGCGGGCTCTACTCCAGGCTCCACCGCCTGCAGTTCAACGAGGCCGGCAGGGAAACTGCGCCATGACCCATCTGGGCAGGGCGATCATCCGCGGCTACATGCGCCACGTCCGGGGGGAGCGGTCCTCGCCGCTCTGGACGCTCCTGACGCCCGCGTCCTGGCTGAACCGTGTCGTCGTCGCGCTCTGGGACCTCCTGTACCGGCATGGGCTGAGGCGGACAGACGAGCCGCCCCTGCCGGTCATCAGCGTGGGGAACCTCACCTACGGGGGCACGAACAAGACCCCGTTCGTCGATATGCTGGCCCGTGCCATGCGGGACCGCGGAGTGCGGGTCGGCATCGTCAGCCGCGGGTACGGCGGGGGACGGGCCCCGTCCGGGACGGTCCTGGTCGTCGAGGGAGGAAATGGGGACCGGAACGCGGCGGGCGACGAGCCCCTGCTCCTCTCCGAGCGGCTGCCCGACGTCCCCGTCGCCATCGCTCCGGTCCGCATCGATGGGGTCCGCGAGCTGTGCCGGCGCAGCGTCGAGCTCACGATTGCCGACGACGCCTTCCAGCACCGTCGACTGGGCCGGGATGCCGACGTGGTCCTGATCGACGCGACCTGCCCATTCGGGAACGGGACCCTGATTCCATCGGGGATCCTGCGGGAGCCGATATCCGCCCTCGGGAGGGCGCACCTCGTCGTCCTGACCAAGGTCGACCAGGCCGACCCAAAGGCCCTGGCCGAGCTCCGAACGTCGGTGGAGCGCCATGTCCCCGCCGAGCGCATCCTCACCTCCAGGCTCCGGGTCGTCGGCTGGGCGGAATGGGACGGAGCGCTGCACCCCTGCGAGTCCCCGGCGCCCGCCACTCCCGTCCTGGCCTTTTCCGCGATCGGGAACCCGGAGAGCTTCGCCCGGTCCCTGCGGGACGAGGGACTTCGGGTCGTCGTCGAGCGTCGCTTCAAGGACCATCACCGCTATCGGAGCCACGATCTGGAGGAGCTCGTCGCCGAACGGGCCCGGTGCGGCGCGGAGTTCCTGACCTGCACCGAGAAGGACCTCTACAACCTCCCCGCCGACTGGCGTTCGCCGGTCCCGCTGCGGGTGCCTCGGGTGGCCGCGGTCCTGGACGAGCCGGACCGCTTCTTCTCCCTCCTGGCCGACACGCTGCGGCCGCGCCTCGTCGTGGCCTCGAACGGATACGGGGAGGACGCGATCGGCGTGCTCCTGGCGGAGCGGCTCCGCACGCGCTTCCCCGCCTCCGAGGTCCTGGCCTTTCCCCTGGTGGGACGTGGGGACGCCTACCGGGCCGCGGGGTTTCCCGTGTGCTCCGCGCCATCCGTCACGCCGTCGGGCGGCGTGGTGAAGTACCGGCTCCGCGACCTGTGGGGGGACATGAGGGCTGGGCTGCTGCGCCACGTCCGGGACCAGCTCCGGGCCTGGGGCGCCCTGCGGGGCCTCGTGCGCACGCCGCTGTGCGTGGGGGACGTCTACCTGCTCCTCCACACCCTGTGGGGCTGCGGGGCCAGGCCGCTCTTCGTCGCCACCGCCAAGACCGTCCATCTGAGCGGACACTGGCGTCTGGAGCGCGCCCTGATTCGGCGCCTCGTCCTCCGGGCTTGGACGCGCGACCCCGAGAGCACTGCACAGCTCAGGAGGTCCGGGGCCGACGCACTCTACGCCGGCAGCCCCATCATGGACCTCCTAGGGGATGCGCCGGCCGGGCCGGCGCCCGAGCCCCCCGGGCTGGAGGACGTTCCTCTGGTTCTGCTGCTGCCGGGCAGCCGCCCTCGAGCCTATGAGGACGTCCGCCTCCTGCTGGACGCCGCCGTCCTTCTGGACGCGGCGCGGCCCTGCGCCTTTCGGATGGTGCTGGCCCCGACCCTTTCGGCCTCTCGCCTGGTCGCTTCCTGCCCGGGCTGGACGCCCGAGGGGCCGGACGGGCCCGGCGGGGTTTCCGCCCTGAGGCGCGAAGCACTGTGTGTCGCCCTCACCGCTGAGCCCGTGGCGACGGCGGCGCGGGGCGCAACGCTTCTGCTCGGGCTGGGCGGGACGGCGAACCAGCTCTGTGCGGGACTGGGCATCCCCGTGGTCTCAATCGACGAGAAGGGCAAGAGGGTCCAGAAAAAGCTGCTGGGGGACGCGGAGATTCTGGTGAGGGCGACGCCTGAGGCGCTTGCGGACTGTGCGCTGCGGGTGCTCGGGGACCCGGAGCTGTTCACGAAGATGAGCGCGGCGGGGCGCCGGCGCATGGGCGCGCCCGGGGCACTGGCCGATGTGGTGGAGTACGCCGCCTCCGCCTTGGGATGGGACGTTCGGGAGGCGCTTTACGAGAGGCTGCGGGGTACTGTCGAACTGCGATCGAGAGACGGGGTCACCTCCGGCGCTCCTGCTCGAAGAGGTAGCCGGTGACGGTCAGCAGAAACGTCTCGGCGTCCGAGTCCTGGGCGCCCGGCTGCGTCCACGAGATGCGGGCGGGAGTACAGGAGCCGTCCGTGTAGAAATAAACGATCTCGGGGTCGAGGCGCCAGCCCTCGCCCTCGGGGGGGTAGGTCAGCCTGACGGGCGACCAGGCGAGCTTCTCCCGGCCGGGGGCGGCGGGGTCCTCCGTCTTGGCCAGCGCCTTGGCGACGATCCGCCCACGGCGCACACTGCCGTGTCCGCCGGACTCGGCCGGCTCCAGCTCCAGGCGGATGGACACCCCGGAGAGCGCGAGGTTCGAGGCCTCCTCGACCGTGCGCTGAAGCCGGACGGCTGGAGGCTCCCTGTAGCGGAAGATGCGCGGGACGACCATCCCGGCCAGCAGGCCGACGATCGCCAGCACGATCATGATCTCTATGAGCGTGAATGCCGATCGGCCGTTTTTGTTTTTTTGGGTTTTATCGAGGCGTCCCACGCGCGTCTTTCGTCCCCTCCATACTCCCTAGATAGAGCTAATCGTCGTTGGTGATGTCGGCGTCGTTCCCCTCCCCGCCCTCCTCGCCGTCCGGGCCCGTGCTGACGATCTGGACCCGGCCGTTCTTGTTGCGGTAGATGTAGGGATTGCCCCAGGGGTCGTCGGGGACGCTCTTGATGTACCCGCCCTCCTGGTAGCGCTTGGGGACGGGCGAGGTGGTCGGCGCCTTCACCAGCGCGTCGAGCCCCTGCTGGGTGCTGGGATAGAAGCCGTTGTGCAGCCGGTACAGCTCCGCCGCATCCTCGAGGCCCTTGATCTGCGTCCGTGCCGTCGTGCGCTTCGCCTCATCCACCTGTGAGCCGATCCGGGGGACCACCAGCGCCGCCAGTAGCCCCAGGATCACCACCACCACCATGATCTCGATCAGGGTGAAGCCCGCCCGGCGGGCCATACGCCGTATTGTCCTGTGTTTGCCGTTCATAAAAAAAACCTCCTGAAAAACACTTAAAAATTCAGCACAAAGTCTCTGCGGCAATATTTCTCGCAAAAAGAATGATACATCCCCTCCGTCAAAACAGCCCCCTGCTCCGATCTTTCCTGCCCCTTCAACGTTCCATAGTCAAGACGCTCCGTCAGTTTTCCGAAATCTATCCGCCCCAGGATCTTTTTAGAGTAGGGACGCTTCGCCGACAGGTCTACAATGCCTCGCAAAAAATTCCTGACCTCGCTGGAGTTGAGGAGGCACTCCGCAACATACGCATCATCAAAATTATCAAATCCAATAAAATAACAGGTATCATCCACCATCACAGGTTTACAGGCATGAACCAGCCTGAAAAGAGGCTCCTTATAGAACCCCGAAAGCACCACCTTGTATGGGACAAAGGAATAAGCGCCGATCCCAAAAATTGAAAATGGCGGCGATCCCTTGTAAATGGAACTTTTTCTGCTTCCTATAAGTTTTGCGTATCTTTGCAGGTAACTCCAAGCTCTCGGTGCACAGCAGGCAATCCTGTCCGTAGGTTCCCCTATGGAACGCTGGGTTACGAGGACGTAAGTCTCAAACGGCTGCCCCGGCACATACCTTTTTACGTGACTGCTCTTCATGAGGGGGTAAACGAGCTCAGGTTCAATGGACACGACTTCTCCCCAGCCGTTTTTTAACCCCCCCTCCTCTAAAGTCAGCTCAAAAACCTTCGCACAATCATGTTTCAGCCCCTGCCGCCATTCCACACAGCTATCGCCATCAATCCCGGCATCATATATCCGAAGATCCGTATAAAAACGCCCCTCCCTAAATCCAGCAGAAAGACTCTCCGACTCCGAGCACCTCGAATCCGAGCACCTCAAAGTCTGTCCTCCCATAAAGGAACGTTTAAAGGTTCCCTCCCAGCGCATCTGCGCGTCCAGCATTAAAATCAGCAGACAGGCATCGACGGCAACTCCGAAAACCTCTTTTGCGTCGAAATGAACCACCTCGACAAAGGAGAGGGGGATCGCTCCACTGTTATAAAGATACTGTATGACAGTATAGGCTACCGAGGTCTTACAGAGCATCCCCAGAAGCACTTCTTTTGATTTCAGCTGATGAAGCATGTCGAGGATGATATACTCGCAGATATCGAAATTGGACTTGCCCGTTATGGCTTCAAACCCTCTGAGTCCCTTAAAGTTGCTTTTCCGAGGACAATTTGTGCCCATCAACTGAGAAAGCCCGCTATTGGTGACCCACGGAGGATTGCCAAGCACCAGGATTCGTCCTGCCCCGTCCTTCAAGGAGGCAAAGTCAGAGGCAAAGTCAAAATCAAAGACGTTTTCATGAATAAGACGAACGGGGAGCCCTCGAAGAGATGCTGCCGCCCTCTCGAGGGAGCTGGAATTGATGTCCACCCCAATCATGGAAACGCCGGGATAATATTCTGCGGCTGCCCTTAGAAAATTTCCCACTCCACAGGTAGGCTCCAGAATAAGATCCGGCACAAAGTCTGTTTTCGATTTTAACAAAAGACAAACCTCTTCGGCAAAGGATACCGGAGTCTGGTAATCGCCAAATTCCTTTTTAACGCTATCGATCCCAGTCATGGTTGATAACACCCAACACACGATTCTTGAGTGAAAGCAGCCTGCCGTATTGAAGTCGCCACTGGAGGGCATTCGAGACCGTTAAATAACCCTGAGTCAAATCCCTTTCAAGGATTTCCTCCGCAAGCTCCCTGAGGACGACCTCATCTCCCGGCAAATTCCTGTCACCGAGAAAAGCGACGATGTCCTCCAAATTAGCTCCGTCAGCCTTCATTTCAATGAGCCTTCTGGACATCGTATAGTCGGCAGTGCGCTCCTGAGAGACGAAGACGCAATGGCAGAAGGACAATTCACATCGATCCCGAGTATCTCTTTTGTCGTAAACCATCACCAGAAGATTGTACCCCAAGCCAAAAATTTTCTGCCTGGCGCTTTTGAAAGGGCAAGAACTCTGAGGCTGCCTGACGGATGTCACCTTGAGATCCGTGTTGAGCTCCTCTTCCGGAAAATCAATACCCTTGGCGCTGTTACCCTGAAGAAAGATATACTTTTTCCCAAGACTCTCCTGAAAAAGATGCTCTATATAGGTGCCAACCGCCTTACCATCCGTTACCCCAATCAGCGCCTCATGATTTAAGACGCTTTGCTCCTCACAAAAACGCCTGGCCTCTTCTCTCAGAGTATCCGCTGTCAGGACTCTTTTCTTGACCTTAGGCACTCAGGCCACCTCCACACAGAGCAGAAACGTAATCGGGGCGCCGGGGTCTGGGGCGGCGCCCCCGGCAGTCGTTTTTCGTTTTATTATTTCACGATCCCCGCCAGGTCGAACACCGGCGTCAGTATCGCCAGCACGATGAACCCCACCGAGAACCCCAGGATCAGCACCATCGCCGGCTCCATCAGCGTCGATATCCGCTCCATCCTGGCCTGGGCGATCTCCCGGCACTGCTCCGACACGTTGGAGAGCGCCTCCGCGAGCTCGCCCCCCATCTCGCCCACCCGGATGACGACGACGACCTCCTCCGGGAACCCCTGCTTCTCCAGAGCGCGGTCGAAGCGGTGCCCCGCCTTGACCAGCTCCGCCGCGTCCAGCCAGCGCTGCGAGTGCGCGTCCATCGAGGACGTCATCCGAAGCGCCTGGACCAGCGGGATCCCCGAACGCAGCAGCGTGGACAGGTGCGACGTCACCAGGGCCAGGGTCAATCGTTCGCGGACGCCCCGCATGAAGGGCAGGGATATTTTTTTTCCGCTGCGCTTCATCCAGAGCCAGAGCAGCAGCAGCGCCAGGGCCAGCCAGAGCCCGTAGGAGGTCAGGAAGGACGACATGGCTATCAGGATGCGGGTCGGCAGCGGCAGCGTCTGGTGCATGTCCTCGAACAGGGCGGCGATCTTCGGGACGACGTAGGTCAGCATGAAGCCGACGACCCCGACCCCGACCACCGCCATGACGATGGGATAGGTCATGGCGCTCCGTATCTTGCGCCTCAGTCCGTCCTCCAGCTTGAACTGACCGGCCGCCTGCTCCAGGACCGAGATCAGCGATCCGCTCTGCTCGCCCGACTCCACGACGCGCCACAGGCTCTCCCGAAAGGCGCCGCTCTCCGAGAGGGCCGCGTGAAACTTCTTGCCACCCTCCACGGCCGAGAGCAACGATGCGAACGCGACGCTCATGTGCCTGTCGCGGGTCTGGCGCGCCATGATCTTCAGGGAGTCCGCCAGAGGCAGTCCCGACTTCAGATAGGACGCCAGGCTGCGGCAGAAGAAGATGTGCGCCTCGAGCGAGAGCGGCCGGACCGCCTGGGCCCGCTTGCGCTCCTCGGCCACAGCCACGTCCACCACCACGACGCCGCGCTCCGTCAGGCGTTCGACCGCCTGGACCGAGGACGACGCCTCGATCGTGCCCTTCGTCTGCTTCCCCTTCGCGTCGTAGCCCGAATAACTGAAGTACGGCATTTTCTCCTCTCTAATCCTCGCCGGCCACGCGGACCAGCTCCTCGGGAGAGGTCTTGCCCTGGGCGACGGCCGACAGGCCGATCTCCCACAGGGTGCGGAACCCGTTCCCGCGTGCCACCTCCCGCAGCTTCGAGGCCGAGGCGCCGTTCACGAAGGCCTCCTGCACCGCCTCGTCCACGACGAACTGTTCGTAGAGGCCGATCCGACCCCGATAGCCCGTGCCGTGGCACTCCGGGCACCCCGTGGGCGCCCAGGCCCGTTCCAGGCCCTGCCTGGCCATCAGCGCGGGCGGCTCCACCTCGTGCCGGCAGTGCGGGCACAGGCGACGCGCCAGGCGCTGGGCCACCGTCCCGATCATGCAGCTCGCGGCGAGGTAGGGCTCTATGCCCATGTCCACCAGGCGGACGATCGCCCCGATGGAGTCGTTCGTGTGGAGCGTCGAGAGCACCAGGTGCCCGGTCAAGGACGCCTGCACACCGATGTGCGCCGTCTCGAAGTCGCGCATCTCCCCGATCATGACGATGTCCGGGTCCTGCCGTAGGATGGAGCGCAGCGCCGAGGCGAAGGTCACGCCCGCCTTCTCGTTCACCTGGA
>CAUPUB010000013.1:0-33507 GCA_963514535.1 uncultured Fretibacterium sp. | reverse complement strand
TCAGGTCCTTCCAGAAACCATCGTAATCAAAGTGTTCCATCGCTCAACCCCCGCTTGTTTGTCGCCGGACCTTTCCTTATGGGAACCGACGCGCCCCCTTGCGGGCAGCGATCAATTCCCCACCACGGATTCAAGGTCCTCGAGGGAGAGATTCGTCAACTCCCGGATGTCCTGGAGGGACATGCCGCGCTCTCGCATCTTTCGAGCGGCCTCCAGCATGGCCTCGTGACGGCCCCTCTCCAGGCCCCTCTCCAGACCTTCTTCCAGGCCCCTCTCCAGACCTTCTTCCAGGCCCTTCTTCATCCCCTCATCCAGATACAGGTCCCGATAATATTTCTCGATGAACGTCACAACCGGCATTTCGTCCTCTCCCCCCATCTCCCTCAACATCGTCGTAAACTCGCATCTCAGCGTTTCGTCGTCCAGCGCAATGATACGCGCAAGAAAGAGCAGCAGGTCCCTTCGATCCCCCAAAGGCCACCCCTTGCGGAACAACAGGTGCGTCAGCTCCCGAAGATAACGGTACTTCTGACGTTCTTTCCCCCGGCTGAGAACCGCCCGTTTGGCGGCGCAAAGCGCCAGGTCAAACGGATTGTCGCTGTCCAAAAGCTCTCCTTCGTTCAACACGCTTATATCGAGACAATTATAGCAATAGCGAATCGACGTCCCATACAGGGACGACTCGTAAACTCGTGCCTCGCCCTGCGGACGGGAACCCGTCAGCAATGCCAGGGCTACCGGTTCCCGTAGATAGTGGTCGAAGATCATGCTGCGATAGTGCGCCATACGAAAGGGAAGATCCCCGCCTCCCGCCCCCTGGACCTCTATGTGGAGCAAAACCCACGCATCGCCGCCACTTTTCAAGGGAACGTCCAGGAGATAATCGGCAAAACGAGGGGAACGGTGGAGCTCCAAATCCGAGGTCTGCAAAAGGTCGCGAAACTCCTTATCCAGAAACCTCGGGTCCTGAGAGAGGTCTGCGTCGGCATAGAGCTCCGGAAGGGCCCTCGACAGGAATGGGCCAAAGAAACGTTCGATCAGGTCCTTCCAGAAACCATCGTAATCAAAGTGTTCCATCGCTCAACCCCCGCTCAGTTGCCACCCTTATATCCGAGGAACGCCGTCTCAGATGAAGTCCGCGAAGAAGCGCTCGGTGCGGCGGAAGAACCACACCCCGCTGGAAAAGGCCAAAATGGAGATTGTCGCGGAGATCAGGAAACCCGGCAGGTAGAGCGAGCTCACCGTCCCCTGCACGCACCACCGAAACCCGTCGATCACCCCGACCATGGGGTTGAGGCTGTAGAGCAGGCGCCAGCGTTCGGGCACGACGGAGCTGGAGAACCCCACGGGCGAGACGTAGAGGCCAAACTGCACCAGGAACGGGACGATATAACGGAAGTCCCGATACTTCACGTTCAGGGCGGACAGCCAGAACCCCGCTCCCAAGGCCGCCAGGGTCGCGAGCAAAAAGAAAAACGGCATGAACAGGAACGTCCAGGAGGGGACGAAGCCATATCCCAACATCAGCAGCCCTAAAAGCGCCAGGGAGATCAGGAAATCCACCGCGCTGACGATGACCGAGCTGGCCGGAACGATCAAGCGCGGAAAGTACACCTTGCTGATCAGGCGTGACTCCGCTATAAGGGAATTCGAGCTCTCCTGCATTGCGTTGGCAAAGTACTGCCACGGCAGCATCGCGGAGAACACCAGGATGGGATAGGGCACGCCCTCGTTGGGCAGCTTGGCCAGCCGGCCGAACACGACGGTGAACACCAGCATGGTCAAGAGGGGGCGAATCACGCTCCAGGCGATGCCAATGACCGTCTGCTTGTAGCGCACCAGGATGTCGCGCCAGGCCAGAAAGTAGAAAAGCTCCCGATAGCGCAGGAGCTCCCGGAAAAAGGCGCCCGTCGTTCGATTGGGCTCGATGACCAGGTCGAACCCGGCATTCGTGGAATTGTCCGTCATATTACCTCGCATCCTTCACTTGCTCCTGCAGCAGACCATCCCGTTCGCCCCAGATGAACAGGGATTCCTCGGGACGCAGCGTCCCCCGAAGCGTCTCGTACTCCCCGGGAGTCAGGACGAGCACCCGGACCTTCCGGGCAATCATCCCCTCCACCTTCTCCACCAGCTCGCCCAGGTACTGCCGGTCGATCTCCCCAACCAGGGTCAGGTCGATAATCCCGCTGTCGATCCCGTGGGCGTAGTCGCCCGTGATCAGGGCAAGGCGGACGGTCCCCAGGCGCTCGACGATCCCCTCCACAACCTGATCGATCCCCAGAACTTTACGCACGATACGCTGGAGCTCGGGGAAGAGGGGATGCCTCCTGCAGGCCCGGTAGGTACGCTTTCGCCCCCCCTCCGGCACCTCCTCGAGGAAGCCGGCCGAGCACAGACGGTTCAGCTCCACCCGCACGGCATTGGTCGACTCCCCGAACTCGTCCGCCAGACTGCGAAGGTAGGACGTAACCCCGGGATTCAGGAAGAATTTCATCAGCAGCTTTATACGGGTCTTGGAGGATATCAAAGAATCTATCATCATACGAGCAATTTTATTACTCAAAAATACCTTTGTCAACAGACTGCCGAAGGGGTCCGTTCAGCTTACGGATGACCCTACGGGCGGGTTGTTTTGTCCTCGGAAACTTCACCGAATGGATACGCAGACCATCTTGGCGTCCATAAAGTCTGCAATCCATCCAGGCATCGTTCCAACCAAAAAATTCAATGATGAATTTACAGCAGCAGAGGGAGTGGGATAAAATAAAGACGAAGCAACATAGGTTATTATGAAAAGATGCGGAAAAATTTGGGTGTGCGCCCACCTTGCCGCAGATTTTTTATGAAACGAAATCCGAAAGGGGGATATTTGATTTGAAGAATCCAACTCAATGGAAAGCTCTCGTTCCCGGACTGTCCCTCACCATCATCCTCGCCGCGCTCGCATGGTTTTGCGGACATCGGATGCCCATCGTCGGTGCGCCGGTGTTCGGCATCCTCTTCGGGATGCTCGTCGCCCTGTTCGTAAATTCGCCCGCGCTGAGGGAGGGAACGCGCTTCGCCTCGAAGAGGCTGCTCCAGCTCTCCGTCGTCCTGCTGGGGTTCGAGATGAACATGAGGAACGTCCTGGCGGTCGGAAGCGAGTCCCTCGTCGTGATGGCCTTCACCCTGACCGCGGCGTTCCTCTCCGCCTGGGCCATGCAGAGGGTCCTGCGGCTCGACTCCGTGACCGCAACCCTGATCGGGGTGGGGACGGCCATCTGCGGCGGATCGGCCATCGCGGCGACCGCCCCTGTCATCGGTGCGAAGGAGGATGAAATCGCCCACTCCATATCCACGATATTCCTCTTCAACATCGCGGCCGTCTTCATCTTTCCCGCGCTGGGACACCTTATGAATATGGGCGACCAGGGGTTTGGGATATGGGCCGGCACGGCGGTCAACGACACCTCGTCCGTCCTCGCGGCGGGATACGCCTACAGCGACGCCGCCGGCAAGCTGGCGACTATCGTCAAACTGACGCGCACCCTGATGATCGTGCCCATCACCTTCGTGCTCGCCCTCTACACCGCCCGGGCTGGGGAGGGCTCCTCGCACTTCAGCTTCTCCAAGGCCTTTCCCTGGTTCGTGCTCGGGTTCGTAGCCGCTTCCCTGCTGCATACGTCGGGAATTGTAAACCCCGAGATATCGCGCTCCCTGACGGTGTCCGGGAAATTCCTCATCGTCGCCGCCATGGCCGCCATCGGGCTCAACACGCACATCGGCAAACTTCTGGCCAACGGCCTGAAGCCTATTCTCATGGGGCTGGTCTGCTGGATCAGTTTGGCAGCCACGTCCCTGGTCGTGCAGTATTTTCTGGGACTTCTGTAGTCTCCGGAAGAAAAGAGAACCGGAGGACTCCCTCCGCGGGAACCCTCCGGTTCTTCTTTCTACAGCACTTTCCTTCCCTTAAATCCCGGCGGCCTTGCGAAGCGTCTCCGCACGGTCCGTCCTCTCCCACCCCGGCAGGGGGGTAAGGTCGATGCGGCCCATGTGTCCGTAGGCGGCCAGCGCCCTGTACTGAGGCTTGCGCAGGTCCAGATCGCGGATGATCGCCGCGGGCCGGAAGTCGAAATGGGCGCGCAGCAGCTCCACGATTTTCTCGTCCCCGATCTTTCCCGTCCCGAAGGTGTTGACGTTCAGGGAAACCGGCTCGGCCACGCCGATGGCGTAGGCCACCTGGATCTGGCACTCGTCGGCGATTCCCGCGGCCACAATGTTCTTTGCTGCGTAGCGCGTCATGTAGGCACCGCTGCGGTCGACCTTGGTGGGGTCCTTGCCGGAGAAGGCCCCGCCCCCATGGGGGACCCACCCGCCGTAGGTATCGACGATGATCTTTCGGCCCGTCAGGCCGGTGTCGGCCATGGGACCGCCCTTGACGAAACGTCCGGTGGGGTTAACGAAGATGCGGGTCTCCGAATCGATCAGGTACCCGGGGACGATGGGGTTGATCACGTTCTCGATGATGTCCGCACGGATCTCCTTGAGGGTCGCCTCCGGATGGTGCTGAGCGGAGACGACGATCGTATCGGCGTGGACGGCCTTCCGGCCCTCGTAGCGGAGGGAGACCTGGGTCTTTCCGTCCGGGCGCAGGTAGGGAATCGTCCCGTCGCGGCGGACCTTGGTGAGCTGACGCGCCAGGCTGTGGGCGATGGCGATGGGCATCGGCATGAACTCCTCCGTCTCGTTGCAGGCATAGCCGAACATCATGCCCTGGTCCCCGGCCCCGATTCTGGCTATTTCCTCCTCGGATAGCTTCTTCTCCTGCCCGTCCCGCACCTCGATGGCGTTGTCTACGCCCTGGGCGATGTCCCCGGACTGCTCGTCGATGGCCGTGAGGACTGCGCAGGTCTCGCCGTCGAACCCGTACTTGGCGCGGGTGTAGCCGATGTCCTGGACGATCCCGCGCGCCAGCTTGGGGATGTCCACGTAGGTCCGGGTCGTGATCTCGCCCGATACCATCACCAGGCCCGTCGTGCAGAGCACCTCGCAGGCCACTCGGCCGTTGGGGTCGTCCTTCAGAATCGCGTCGAGGATGCCGTCCGAGATCTGATCGGCGACCTTGTCGGGGTGCCCCTCCGTGACGGACTCCGAGGAGAAGATGAATTTTTCCGTGTTTGCCATAGTCCTACCTCCCTAGAATAAATGAACGAAAGACAAAAAAACACCCTTCCCGCCGGGAAGAGTGTCCGCACAACCTTATGCTCTTCCTCTCATCATCCAGCCTCGCGGGGCTGCTGGTATTGGCACCTGATTCGACAGGTTGCCGGGCTTCATCGGGCCAGTCCCTCCACCTCTCTCGATAAGAGATCTCATTATGAAATAAATCGGTGTTTCCTTAGGGAAGCGGAAAATCAACGTTTCCCTGAGATTCCACTTTCTGCCGAAAAATTATTGTACACTTTTTTGAAGTTCCGTCAAGGACCGTTTGCACCCCCCAAACCGCAGGCTACGATACTCTTATGAAGAATAAAGCGCGTTGTTGCATAGATTGAGCCGGTCCTTATTTTACACCCGTCAGAGCCAGCGAAAAGCGTGCAAAACCTGTCTTTACCACACGTTATACCAAATTGCGTTTTATTCAAAGATCCTGACGCGGCTTCCTACCCTCCTTAAGCCTCTTTGTCGGGACATGAAGGGTGCTTTTTGCAATTTTCCCAGCCTATCCGTATAATTGAAGAACGTTCGGACAATCATTTTCCGACGAGGGCTCATTCCTGAAAGGAAGCGAAGTTCATGATCACCTATCCCATCGGTCTTGTACCCGGTCCCGTCTCGGTGCCCCCAAAGATCCGCGAGGCGTGGCTCACCGACTTCGGCAGCTCCGACCTGGAGCCCGATTTCTATGACCTGTATGCCCAAAACCAGAAACTCGTCCAGACGCTGCTCGAGACGAAGGAGAGCGTCGTCATCACCTCCGGGGAGGCCATGTCCATCCTGTGGGGCGGCGTCAAGAGTGCCCTGCGCCCGGGCGAGAGGCTGCTTGCCGTCGCCTCGGGGCTCTTCGGCGAGGGGTTCGTGGACATGGCCCGCGCCATCGGGGCGGAGGCCGAGGTCGTGGCCTTCCCCTACGATGACGTCCCCGATCCCGGTAAGGTGCGGGAGGCCGTCCGGCGTTTTCGCCCGCAGGTCGTCACCGCCGTGCACTGCGAGACCCCCAGCGGTACCTTGAACCCCCATCTCAGGGAACTGGGCGAAATCGCCCGTGAGGCGGACGCGCTGTTCGTCGTCGACTTCGTGTCGAGCGGGGGCGGGGCCCCCGTAGGGGTGGACGAGAGCCTCATTGACATCGGCCTTCTCGGAAGCCAGAAGGTGCTGTCGCTTCCCCCGTCCCTGTCCGTCTCCACCGTCTCCGCGCGTGCCTGGAGCGTCTTCGAGCGCGTCGGGTACAGTGGATACGATGCTTATCTGCCCTGGCGCAGGGTACCCGAGGTCCGGGCCATGCCCTACACGCACGACTGGCAGGGGATGACGGCGCTGAACATCGCCCTGGGCGCCATCATGGAGGAGGGGCCGCAGAACGCCTACGCCCGGCATGCCCGAGCGGCGCGCCTCTGCCGGACGATGGGGCGCGAGGCGGGGCTGACGCTCTTCCCCGCGCGGGAGGACATCTGCTCCCCCACCGTGACGGCCTTCAACGTTCCGGACGGCTGGACATGGCCGGAACTGGACGCCGCGCTGAGGAAGAAGGGGATTGTCGCCGGAGGAAACTACGGGTCGCTGGACGGCCGGGTGTTCCGCATCGGGCACATGGGCAGCCAGGCCGACGAGGCCCTGGTGAAGAGGGGCATGGAGGTTCTCGGGGAGGTTCTGAGGGGCAAATGAAAGGGAACATCTCGCCGGAGATATTCAGGGAGTACGACATCCGGGGCGACGCGGAACGGGATCTGACGGATGGCGTCGTGGAGGCGATCGGCAGGGCCTACGGCGCCTGGCTGGGGGAGAGAGCGGTCGACCGCGTCTCCGTGGGAGGGGACGTCAGGCTCTCGACCCCGCGCATCCGGTCCGCCGTCGTCCGGGGGCTCACCGCCTCGGGCATCGATGTCGTCGATATCGGGACCGTCACGACTCCTATGCTCTACTGGAGCATGCACCACCTCGACCTGAGGGGCGCGGTCATGATCACGGGCAGCCACAACCCGCCCAACATGAACGGCCTGAAGCTGGGCTACGACAACGCCACGCTCTGGGGCGACAGCATACAGGAGGTGCGGCGCCTGACGGAGTCGGACCTTCCGACCGTCGGTCCGGGGACGGTCGCGGCGCGGGACATCACGGACGACTATCTGGCGATGCTCGCCTCCAGGTTCGAACCCTTCTCCCGCACCTTCAAGGTGGTCTGCGACAGCGGCAACGGAACCGCCGGCCCCATCGCCGAGCGCTTCTTCAAGTCGCTGGGCTGCGCCTGCATCCCCCTCTATGCGGAGCCGGACGGCCGCTTCCCCAACCACCACCCGGACCCGCAGAAGCGCGAGAACCTCCAGGACCTGATTGAGAAGGTCAAGGCATCGGGGGCGGACGTCGGGTTCGCCTTCGACGGGGACGCCGACCGCCTGGGCGTGGTGGACGAACACGGCACGGTGATCTTCGGGGACCGCCTGATGGCCCTCTACTGGGCCGAGATCCTGGAGGCCCGGCCCGGTGCGGAGGCCATCGTCGAGCCCAAGTGCAGCATGGCGCTGCCGGAGGAGATCGAGCGCCTGGGCGGCCGGGTCCTCTTCTGGAAATCCGGGCACTCCGTCATCAAGGCGAAGATGCGGGAGATCGGCGCGCCCTTCGCGGGGGAGCTCTCCGGGCACATGTTCTTCGCCGACGAGTACTACGGGTTCGACGACTCCTTCTACGCGGCGGGGCGAGTCCTGAGAATCCTGTCCAGGACGGGAAGGAGCCTCTCCGACCTCATGGCCTCCATCCCCCTCTACCCCGCGACGGAGGAGGCCCGGATCGACTGTCCGGACTCCGAGAAGTTCGAGGTCATCCGGCGCATCCGGGACAAGGCGCTCAAGGACTACAAGGGCCTGACCCTGGACGGAATCCGCATCCTCTACCCCGGCGGCTGGGGGCTGATCCGCGCCTCCAACACCCAGCCCGTCATCACGACCCGCTGCGAGGGCCGGGACGAAAAAAAACTGGCCTTCATCATGGAGGACGTCAAAAAGCGGCTGAGGGCGGAAGGCCTGCCGGACTTCACGTGGACGTTTTGAAATGGACATTCTGAAATGGATGTTCTGAAATGGATGTTCTGAAATGGATGTTCTGACCCCGGACAGGCCCAGGGTCGGCTACGGAAACATCCTGCTGCCCCGCGGCCTGTCCCTTCCGCTCGACCTGGAGGCGCTGTCCGGGGGCCGGGGGCGGACGGAGCTGGAGATAGGGTTCGGCAACGGGGAGTACACGGTGCGTCATGCTGGGGCGAACCCGGACACGTTCCTGCTGGGGATGGAGGTCTCGCCGGCCTGCGTTCTGCGCTGCGCCAGGCGTTCGGGAGGGCTGGGCAACCTCAGGCTCGTCCGCACGGATGCCCGCTACATGATGAAGGAGCTCTTCGCGGACTCCTCCCTGGACAGAATCTATATGAACTTCCCCTGCCCCTGGCCCAAGAAGCGCCATGCGCACCGCCGCGTGACCGCCCGGGAGTTCACCGACGACCTGGCCGCGGTGCTGAGGTCCGGCGGCGTCTTCGAGCTGGTCACGGACGACGAACCCTACGCGCAGGAGGTCCGGGTCCGGCTGTCGGCCCATGAGGCGCTTGAATTTCTGGAGCACGAAACGAACCCCCTGCGCCCCGTCACGACGAAGTACGAGCGCAAATGGATGGAGCAGGGCAAGGCGATCCACAGGCTGGTCTTCGCCAAGACACGGGACTTCACCGTCGAACGACGGACCTGGAGGGATTCGGAGATGCACATCAGGACGGAATATCCCCCGAACGAGGAGAGGATCGCGGCGCTCGAGGGGGAGAGCGGACGCAGGGGCGACGCCCGGTGGGCGTTCGGCCGCCATTACGTCGGGCTGGGCGGGGCTCCGTGTTTCCTGGTCGACACCTTCTCCACCGACGACGAGTTCGAGCAGCGTTACTACCTCAGGGTCTCCGAGCGCGGCGGCGGAACGCTGGTCCAGCTGGACGGGACGGCAAATGCCTTTCTGACCCCCGCCGTGCGATGCGCCGCCGAGGACCTCGCACGGCGCCTGGCCCCGGACGGAAACGCGGCGCCAGCCCCTTGAAGGAGGTCCGCCCCACCTCCGGCCGGGTCCTCCTGGCCCTGTTCAGCATCCTGGACTCCATGCGCGGCGCCGTCGGGTCCCTGGAGGGCGCGAGGTTCCTCGACCTCTTCGCGGGGACGGGCCGCGTCGGGCTCGAGGCGCTGCGCCGAGGCGCGGCCTCCGTGGTCTTCGTGGAATCGGTCCGCGCAAGGGCCCAGGCAATCGAGCGCTCCGTGCTGCACACGGCCTCGGGCGGAGCGGAGGTCCTGGACCTCGAGCTGCGGAGGGCCGTCGCCTGGCTGCGCAGGCGGAAACGGGTCTTCGATGTCGTGTTCGCCGACCCCCCCTACCACGAGGGGTGGGGTGCGGCGCTGCTGGATGTCGGAGGTCTTTCGGAGCTCCTCGCGCCGGACGGCGTCATGATCGTGGAGCATGCGTCTCGGGAGCCTCTGACCGTCCCGTTGGAATGGCAGGTCGGCTCCGACCGGGAGTACGGGGAGACGATACTGACGTTCCTGAGCCCCCTGCACGCCGTTCGGGAGGCCGAAGCGCGGGAGGGTGTACTGCAGGAAGGAGAGGTGGGCGAATGAAACGCGCCGTCCGGGCCGTCTACCCCGGCTCGTTCGACCCGATCACCAACGGGCACATCTACATTGCCGAACGTGCCGCCGCGATCTTCGACGAGGTGCGGGTCAGCATCCTGGTAAACCCCCAGAAACGTTCCACGTTCAGCGTCGAGGAGCGGCACGCCATGGCGCGCGAGGCGCTGAGCTACCTGCCCAACGTCACGGTCGGCCACTTCACGGGCCTGCTGGTCGACTACCTGAGGCAGGAGAAGGCGCGTGCCATCATCCGCGGGCTGCGCGCCATGTCCGACTTCGAGTACGAGTTCCAGATGGCCCTGATGAACCGTCAGCTGGCCCCGGAGATCGAGACCTTCTTCATCGTGACCGACCCCAAATATTCGTACCTCTCCAGCAGCGTCATCCGCGACATCTTCCAGTTCGGCGGGACGGTGCACGACATGGTTCCCCCCGGCGTCTTCCGCCGGCTGCGGGAGCGCTTTCCTCCCGCCCTGGCCCCCCGCGGGGACGGACATGTCTGACCTTCCGCCCGACCTCTCGCCCCTCCCCCGTTCCTTCTGCCTTCGGGGGGCGGTCGAGACGGCCCGCGCCCTCTTGGGGAAGGTCCTGATCCATCGTACGTCGGAGGGGACCGCTGGAGGCATCGTCGTCGAGACGGAGGCCTACGCCGGCCCCACGGACGCCGCGTGCCACGCCTTCGGCATCCCGACCGCCCGGCCGGGGCGCCGCACGGAGGTCATGTTCCGCGCGGGCGGCTACGCCTATGTCTACCTGATCTACGGGATGTACCATTGCTTCAACGTCGTCGCGGGCCCCGAGGGCTTTCCCGAGGCCGTTTTGATTCGTGCACTGGAACCCCGCTTCGGACTTGGCCTCATGAGGGAGCGCCGGAGGACGGACGATGCCCGGAAGCTGTGCGGTGGCCCCGGACGGCTCTGTCGGGCCCTGTGCATCTCGCGGGAGCAGAACGGGACGGACCTGACGGGCGGCACGCTGTTCCTCGCCGAGGGGGAGTCGATCCCCGACACCCGCGTCGCTGCGACGCCGCGCATCAACGTGGACTATTCGGGGGAGGCGGCCGGTTACCCCTACCGCTTCGCCGTGAAGGACAGCCCCTTTCTGTCGACCCGGCGGTTTTTGGGGAAGAGAGCTTCTGTGGACGCTTGAGCAGAGCGAGCCCCCTCGCCCTATCAATTGAACAAAAACGAAATAAAATGATTAACTGAAAAGTCCATCGTGACCGAAAAGTTCGTTAAATCTTTGCCCCATAAATTGATAACAGGAGCAACAGCATGAATTTCAGCGTGAAAAACCTCGGCCAGTTTGCGGATGTCTCCGTCGATTTCGGCGACCTCACGCTTTTGGTGGGCGCCCAGGGGACGGGCAAAAGCGTTTTCCTACAGCTATTCAAGCTCTCTCAGGATCAGGATTATGTGAAAAACACCATGAATCAGTTTGGACAGGACTGGGACAAACGGGACAAATCCATGCTGATGGAGGCGTACTTTGGCGAGGGGATACGCCATATGTGGCATAACAAAAGCCACATTCTCCGCGACGGTAAAGATGCAGCCCCTTCCCCTAGGTTGCCCGATCCAGGAAAAAGCTGCCTTGAGACGGTCTATTACATCCCCGCCCAAAGGGTTCTGACGATGCTCACAGGCTGGCCGCAGCCCTACCGAAGCTACACCCCAAGGGATCCCTTCGTGGTCAAAAACTTCAGCGAGCGTATCCGCCTGTACCTGGAAGGATTGAAGGAGAGGGAAAACCTGTTTCCCATCACAAAGAAAATTGAAGAGCCGATCAGGACCGTTCTCGACTCTTCCATTTTTCACGGAGCATCCGTTTCGCGTAGCGCGGCACGCGGGCAAAAGGAAGTGCGCTTGAACGTGGACGGGGATAGGAATCGGGCGATTTCGTACATGGCCTGGTCCACAGGCCAAAGAGAATTTTTGCCTCTGCTGCTTGGCTGCTACGAGCTGTTGCCGGCGGGCAGAATCACAAGACATCAAGAAATTGAATGGATTGTCCTGGAAGAACCTGAGATGGGACTTCACCCCATGGGGACGTTCGCCGTCATGACCCTGATCCTGGACCTTCTGAGTCGAGGCTACAAAGTGGTGGTGACAACCCATTCCTCACATGTCCTGGATATCGTGTGGGTGATTGAGGCTATCAAGCGGCAAAAAATCCATGAAAGCCAGAAGATAGGACTGCTCTCGCAACTGCTCGACCTTCCTGACAACGGCACTGGAATACCCGACATGCTCGGTAAGGCGCTGCGCCTTGAATCCAGGACTCACTGTTTTTATTACGAAGGAGGTCGAGTTCGGGCCAAAGATATCTCATCCCTCGATCCCAGCGACGAGGATGAAATCGTCTCCGGATGGGGTGGGCTGGCGGCCTATAGCGGACGGGTGACGGATACGGTCGCCGAAGCCGTAAGGAGTGCCTCGGATGTCTGAGCCGTCGTCACGCTTCCAAAAGGCCATCGACGCCTGCCCTCAGTTGAAGTTGCGGGACGGTCTCCAGGCCCTTTCCTCAGTGGATCGGCAACGAATCCATCCTCAAAATCCGCGTTCCGTGACAGGAAGCGTAAATATCGACGGGGATCTGAGAGCGTCGTTTCCGGAGGACAACCGATGGGATTACGCTGTGGGCTACCGAGGTGTTGACGACAGGGAAAAGGCATATTTCATCGAGGTTCACCCCGCGGAGACCAGCGAGGTAAAGCGCATCCTACAAAAGGCCCGGGCCTTGAGCGATTGGGCGCGGCAACACGCCCCCGAACTCTGGGCCATGCCCAGACAGCTGCACTGGGTCGCCTCGGGTCGATGCCGCATACGCTTGAACGACGCGTACCGAAGGCAGCTGGCCCTGGAAGGCCTGGGATCTCCCAAGGAGACGCTGGATCTGACGTAGGCCGTTTTTTCTCCCGGAGCAACAGGCAAGCCCCTTCCTGCGGTACAATAGCCTCTTGGAAGGGGCTGGATAAAGTGCAGGGATCTTCCCGTATGGTGCGCCACGCCATGCTGATGATGGCGGGGACGCTGGTGAGCCGGGTGCTGGGCCTGGCCCGAGAGGTCCTCGTCGCCGCATTCTTCGGCGCGACGCGGAGCCTGGACGCCTTCAACGTCGCCTACACGCTGGCCAACCTGGCCCGGCAGCTCGTGGCGGAGGGGGCCTTGTCGGCGGCGTTCGTCCCCGTCTTCTCCCAGGCTCTCCAGGAGAGCCGAGAGCGCGCCCTCTCCCTGGGGCGGCAGGCCATGAGCGTCCTGATTGCGGCCTCGGGGCTCGTGACGCTCGCCGGCATCGGTCTGGCGCCGGTCCTGACGCATATCATGGCGCCCGGGTTCGATGCGGAGACCGCGGCGCTCGCCACTGGGCTGACGCGCTGGATGTTTCCCTTCCTGATCCTCATATCCCTGGCTGCCCTGACGATGGGCGCGCTGAACAGTATGGGGTCCTTCTTCATGCCCGCCCTGGCCCCCGCGCTCAGCAACCTGACCTTCATCGCCGCCGCACCGCTCCTCGCCGCCCGGTGGGGCATCTACGGTCTGTCCACCGCCGTGCTCTGCGGCGGGGCGGTGCACTTCGTGAGCCAGTGGCTCTGGGGCTTCCGCCTCGGCGCCCCCCTGTTTCCGGGACGACCCGACCTGAAGGACCCCGACCTGCGCCGGATGATGGCCCTGTTCCTCCCCTACGCCGCCGGCCTGTCCCTGAACCAGGTCAATCCCGTGATCAGCAGGATGCTGGGCTCCTTCCTCCAGGAGGGGACCATCTCGGTGCTGAACTACGCCAACCGCATCCTCCAGCTCCCCTTGGGCCTGTTCGTCATCGCCGTCTCGCAGGCCGTGCTGCCCCAGCTCTCCCGGGCCCAAGAGCCGGAGGACTTCGCCGAGACGCTGCGGCACGCGCTTCGCTTCACGCTCTTCATCGTGCTCCCGGCCTCGGCGGGGCTTATCCTGATCTCCCGGCCCTTCGTGCACCTGGTCTTCGTCCGGGGCGCATTCGGCGAGGGCGCCTGGGAGGCGACCTCGACATGTCTGAGCCTCGGGATGCTGGGGTTGCCGGGCATGGCCTGCTCCACCGTCGTCATGCGGGGGCTCTACGCCCTGTCCCTCCCGCGCGCCGCCTTCGCGACCACGCTGTTCAGCGTGGCCTCCACCGCGCTTTTATCCCTGTTCCTCATGCCGATGGGCTACGCCGGGCTGGCGCTGGCCCCGAGCGTCGCCTTCACGCTCTCCGGCCTGGTGGGGCTGGGATACGTCCGCAGGAGGCTTGGCCGTCCCCTGAGCGTCCTCACGGAAGGCTGGACATCCAAGATCGCAGCCTCGCTCGTCCTGCTGGTCCTCGTCACGGTAGCATACGGACATTTTCTGCCCTACGCCCCGGCCGCCTCCCTCGGCCGCCGCGCGCTGTGGTGCCTCGGCGTCATCCTCGCCGGGACGGCGGCCTACGCATCGGCGACTCTGGCCCTGCGCTGCGAGGAGTGGCTGTGGATTCGCGAGGCCGTTGGCCGACGCCGGAAGGACAACTAACTTAGACAAGCGGGGATACCGCTCATCCGACATTCACCGGCACGAAATCTCGTCTTGGACAATTCGCCCCTCTGTTTTTTGCAATTCCACTTTAAGCTCACTTCAAGCACTGAGCTTTTCTGAGCTTTCGTGAGCTTTTCTGAGCTTTTCTGAGCTTTAATGAGGTTTACTGAGCTTTTCTTCCCCCTCTTTTTTGATACAATCATTTGAAAGGATCAAGAAAGGTGACGGCGGATGACGGAGCAGGAATTACAGGCACTCGCAGAAAAAGTTCAGGAGCGGCGTTCGGAGGAGCGAACCCTTGAGGTCAAGGCAGCACATTGGGGGTGTCCTCAGAAACTATATGGTACGCTGTCCGCCTTCTCCAACCAGGACGAGGGGGGTATTCTACTCTTTGGCCTGGACGAGTCGTCGGATTTTGCGGCGGTAGGCGTCTACAATGCCCAGGATCTGCAAAAGCGCGTGACCGAACAGTGCAAACAGATGTCCCCTGCCCTGCGCCCCCTGTTCACGGTCACCCGCTATCAGGGAAAAAACATCGTCTCCGCAGAGATCCCTGCCCTAGACCTCTCCGAACGACCGTGTTTCTATTCCGGAGTCGGAAGGCTGAAGGGTTCCTATGTCCGGGTCGGCGAGGCGGACGAACCGATGAGCGAGTACGAGATTTACAGCTACGAGGCTTACCGCAAAAAATATCAGGACGACATCCGTACCGCTCCCCAGGCCGCAATGGAGACAATTCAAGGCGAAGCTCTCAAGGACTATGTCGCAAAGGCGTCACGGGACAATCCCAATCTCGCGCGCCTGAAACCCGAGGAAAAACACGAGCTGCTAAGCCTGACGCGCGGCGGAGTTCCTACCCTGACCTGCATCTTGCTCTTTTCCCTGTACCCGCAAGCGTTCTTTCCGCAATATACGATCCAGGCTACGGTCGTGCCGGGCGACACGATGGGGGAGGTTGACGTGGATGGAGCGCGTTTCACGGACAACCGGCGCATCGAGGGGACTTTGCCAGAGATGCTCGAGAGAGCATTGGATTTCTGCCGCAAGAACATGGGACTCAGAACAGTGGTGGATCCGGGGACGGGAGAGAGAAAGGACAGAACGGATTATCCGCTTGTAGCGCTCCGTGAGGCCATTCTCAACGCCCTGATCCACAGGGACTACAGTCTGCACACCCAGGGGATTCCGATTGGGATGACGTTTTATCGGGATCGCTGGGAGCTGCGGAGCCCTGGAGGGCTGTATGGCAGGTTGACGATCGACGAGATCGGAAAAGTTCAGCCCGACACACGAAACCCTATCCTGGCTCGGGCGATGGAGACGCTGTCCCTCGTCGAAAACCGATATTCCGGGATCCCCACAATTCGAAGAGAGCTCCGTGAGGCGAGCCTGAAGGAGCCGGTTTTTCGGAGCATCAGGGGAGAGTTCCAGGTCGTCTTTTTCAAAACGCCAGAGACTCCGGGCACGGAAGTCACTACCAATACCCAAAGGGAAACGGGCCTGATCCCCTTTTGTTCGATCCCCCGTTCTCGGGAGGAGATCGCGCAGTACCTTGGGCTGAAGTCGTGGCACTACGTCAAAAATTTTTATCTCGACCCTCTGTTGGCTTCGGGCGTCCTGAGAATGACGATTCCTGAAAAACCCAGGAGCAGGAAACAAAAATATTATTCTGCCCACAACTCGACGTAATCCGCCGGACTCGCTCCTCTGTTTTCGACGCCTGGTTCCCGAGCAATCCGTCGTTCATTCTCATGGGGGGAAAACCAACGCATTTCAAGGAGGTCTTCATGAACGGACTTAAGAAAACCATCAAAGGAATCGCCGTCCTCTTACTGGCATGTCTGCTGCTCTGCGCCCCCGCGTGGGGACGCGCCTCCGGCGAGTGGAAAAAAGCTCTGGAGGCCCGGACCGTCCAGCTCTGGATCGACGCACAGCTCCTGGACGACATCGTCCTGAACGCCCGTGCCGAGCTGAACGTCACCTGGCTGCCCCGGACCCTGAGGAGACGCCTGGAACGGGACCGCGACGTTCACGAGTGGGTTGTCACAGGGCTGGGCTGCTACTACCCCGCGAACAGGGAGGCGGAACGGCGCATGAAGGGCCGCGACGTCCTGGCCCTGAACTACCGCGCCGTGAAGAACTGGGACTTCGACCCGACGCAGCTGACCGTCGGGGGGTATCGCGTAACCCCGGAGGACCTGCTGGGGCATCGGGACCTGCGCGTCACGGGCGAACTGTCCCCCGGCACGGAGGGCACCCTGTTCCTCTGCGTCCCCGCCATCAAGCCCGGGAGCAGGGTCGAGATTGCGATGGGGCCGGACAGGGCCGTGCTCGAGGCGCCCGCGAGATGAACACGGGGTCGCTCGATGCGGGGGCGCTGACGCTGGGAATCGAGACGAGCTGCGACGACACGGGCGTCGCCCTGATCCGGGGGGAACGCACCGTCGCCGCCGAGCTGCTCTCCAGCCAGATCCGGGACCATTCCCGGTTCGGCGGCGTGGTCCCGGAGTTCGCGGCGCGCAAGCATCTAGAGAATCTGCTGCCCCTCGTCGACGCCGTCCTGGAGACAGCGAACGTATCGGGCAGGGACCTGGGCCTGATCGCCGTCACCCGGGGGCCGGGGCTGATGGGGTCCCTGATGGTGGGCGTCCAGGCCGCCCGGGCGCTCTCCCAGGCGTGGGACGTCCCCGTGATCGGGGTCAACCATCTGGAGGGACACCTCTTCGCCCCCATGGTCGATACGGAGGATCTGCGTCCGCCCTTTCTGTCCCTGATCGTATCCGGAGGGCACACGGAGATCGTTCGGGTCGATACCCTGGGGCGCTATACGGTGCTGGGGGAGACGCGCGACGACGCCGCGGGCGAGGCCTACGACAAGGCCGCGCGGGTGATGGGGCTCCCCTACCCCGGCGGGCCGGAGATCGACCGTCTGGCTCGGGAGGGGAATCCCCACGCCTTCGACCTTCCCGTCCCGCTCAGGAACACGAAGGAGATCGAGTTCAGCTTCAGCGGGCTGAAGACGGCTCTGCTGTGGCAGGTGAAGCGGCTTGAGGCGGAGGGTCGGGAGCCGCCCCTCCCCGACCTCTGCGCCTCCTTCCGCCGCGCGGTGACGGACGCCCTGATCTCCAAGGTGAGCCTGGCCGTCCGGCGGACGGGCATCCGACGCGTCGCCGTGTCGGGTGGGGTCGCCGCCAACAGCGCCCTGCGCGCGGCGATGACGGGGTCGCGGGAAGCACGGCAATGGACCGCCTGGCTCCCCAAGCCCAGCCGGTGCACGGACAACGCCGTGATGATCGCGGCGGCGGGACGGAGCGCCTGGGACCGCGGCGTCCGCAGCCCCTCCGACCTCACCCCCGACCCGTCGCTGGCGCTCGGGGAGACGGCCGCTCAGGGGCTCCATCGGACGGATTCACCGACCTCCCGTACCTCCGAAGCAAAGATGGCGCCGCGGGGGAGGCAGCGGGAACGCTCGAAGGAGGCCGGGAGTTGAGCCCGAAAAGGACGAGGGACGAAACCTCGAAACACCGCGTCGCTACCATGGCGGAGGACGGTCCGCTCGGTTTGTCGTTGGGGGAGCTCATGGGGCGCCCGCCGCAGCAACCCGGTCCGGCCGATACCGCCGATGAGGCACTCCCGGCCCCCGCGGCCCCGCCTCCTCAATTTTCCCGCATCGTCCTCCAGAGGACACGGGCGGGCCGTGGCGGCAAGTGGGTGACGCGCGTCCTGCCCACACCGGCGCCGACGGAGGCACAGCTCGAGGCGCTGGCACGGGAGCTGCGCAGGGCGCTGGGCACCGGCGCCCATACGGAGGAGGGCGCGCTCGTGGTCCAGGGGGACATCGCGGACCGCATCGAAGAATGGTTCCGAAAGCGCGGCATCTCCAGGATCATCCGTTGACCGTCGGCTGCAGACCCCCAGAATCGACAGGGGGGCTTCATGGATTAAATCAGTGCTTCTATGGATACATGGAACATTCGGCACAGACCGTCAGACATCCGTCTTCCATCCGTCCTCGGACGTAAGAAAGGGGTTCGGCTTCGATGCTCGAGACAATCGCTCCGCCCTTCTGGCATCCCGCGGTCAAAAGGGCCTTCATACTCGACTGGGATGGGGTCCTGGCCGATACGAAACTGGACTTCTCGGCCCTGCGGCAGAGGTACTTCGGAGGCAGGATCGTTCCCCTGATCGAGGCGGCGGAAACCTTTCCGCCCCCCGTCCGGGAGGAGATCAGGGACGAGGTCCGGCGCATCGAGATGGAGGGCGCGGACAGGGCCGTCCCGGTCCCCGGCGCGCACGAGTTCATCGCCTGGCTGAGAAACTGCGGGAAACCCTGGGCCGTCGTCTCACGGAACTGCCGGGACTCCATCCTGCTGGCGGCTGAGCGGTGCGGAATTGAGCTTCCCCCCGTCCTGCTCAGTCGGGAGGACCCCGCCGTCAAGCCCGAGCCCGAGGCGTTGTTCCTGGCGGCCGAACGCCTGGGCGTCGCCCCGGGCGACTGCGTCATGGTGGGGGACTTCATCTACGACATGCTCGGCGCGCGGCGCGCGGTGGTCCGCTGCGTGCTGACCGGACGGGGCAACGTGGAATGGGGCGGCCTTGCCGATGCAGCCTACCCCACGCTCCGCAGCTTTCTGGCGGCTCTGGAGACCCCCTCGCCCCTCGTACCTTGGGAGTACCGCAGCCTCGCTGCGGAGCGGGGAGAGGACCACCTCCGCGCCGTGAACCGGCGCCTGTGGGTTCTGCAGGAGGCGGGTGCGCTCCGCCAGGCCCTCAGGCTGGCACGGCGGGGTGCGGTCTATCTGTCCGTCCCGAAGGATTCCCGGCTCCGAATGGAGGACTGGGAGAACTCGAGCCTTCCGCCCCGCCTGATCGACCGTCCCCTTCCGGAGGTCCTGCGGGAGGTCCTGACCCTGCGGTGGCCCTGTGTTCAGGTCCTGACCGAAACGGACCCCGTACCGGCGGGGCTGTCGCCCACCACGGTTCCCGACCTCTCGGCTTCCCTCTCGGATACCGATCCGGACGCCTTTCTGCCCGACATGTCCGACACATCGGGCGGCGTCCTTCTGTCATGAGGGAGCGTCATGAGGGAATTTGAAGTCCCCCTGGCCGAGCGCATGAGGCCCCGGACGCTCGACGAGTACTGCGGGCAGAGGCATCTGATGGGGCCGGGCGCGCCGTTGCGGACGCTCATCGAGGCGGGGCAGGTACCCAGCTGCATCCTCTACGGGCCCCCGGGCGTCGGCAAGACCACCCTCGTGCGCCTGATCGCCGGACGTACCGGGCGCAGTCTCCTGGAGATCAACGCCGTCACCGCCAAGGTCGCGGAGCTGAGGGACCTGGTGGAGGAGGCCAAACGCCTCAAGGCCATGAGCAGGGGGACCTCCGCACTCGCGTTCGTGGACGAGCTCTACCACTTCAACAGCTCTCAGCAGAACGTACTTTTGCCCTCCGTGGAGAGAGGGGACCTGATCCTGATCGGGACGACGACGGAGAACCCCCGCTACGAGATCAACAAGACCCTGCTCTCCCGGATGATCGTGTTCGATCTCCATCCTCTGGAGGCGGACGATCTGCTGCCTCTGCTGCGCCGGGCCCTGGGGGACGGGGAACGCGGACTTGGGGGGCTGGAGCTCGACGCATCGGACGCAGTCCTCCGATCCCTTGCGCTCTCGTCGGGCGGAGACGTCCGCCAGGCCCTGACCCGTCTCGAGGCCGCCGCGGCCTTCGCGGCGGCCTCGGGCGGGACCGAGCTGACCGAGGGGCATGTCGAACAGGTTGCCGGGAGTGCACACATCCGTTTCGACCGGTCTGGCGACGACCACTACGCCATCGCCTCGGCCCTGATCAAGAGTATCCGGGGCTCGGACCCCGACGCCGCGCTCTACTGGCTCTCCCGTCTGCTCGAGGGGGGTGAGGACATCCGCTTCATCTGCCGCCGAATCCTGATATCGGCGGCGGAGGACATCGGACTGGCGGACCCGGCCGCCCTCCAGATCGCGGCCGCGGCCACCTACGCCGCCGACATGACGGGCCTTCCGGAGGCCCGCATCATCCTCTCAGAGGCCGTCCTCTACCTGGCGGCGGCCCCGAAGAGCAACAGCGCCTACCTCGCCGTCGACAGGGCCATGAGGGCCATCGAGAAGGGGGAACTCCAGCCCGTCCCCCACCACCTCAGGCCCGATGGCAGCGGCTACCTCTACCCCCACGACGACCCGCGCCACTGGCTGCCCCAAAAGTATCTGGAGGTTCCGCGGAGGTTCTATCACCCGGGGTCCCTGGGCTACGAGGAACGGATCGCCTCGCGGCTGCGCCGGCTGTGGCGGCGCTTTTCCGAGCCCCCCGAGTCCTCGGGCGGTTCCGGCCCCACCGGGCCTACACCGTAAGGACCAGCAGGCCGCCCGCCAGGGCCAGCCCCGTTGCGGATGCAAAGCAGAACCGCGCGGCGCGTTCGGGGCCGAGGCGGAGGGAGAGGAGCCCGAAAAGCACTCCCGCGGCCGCCCGGACCAGGACGACCTTGACCCAGAAAAGGGGAAGGTCGAGGGCGGCCATGAAAAGACCGCCCCTCCCGAACATATCCAGGGCCGGGAAGGGCACGAAGAGCGAGACGCCGAGGGCTGCCGCGGCAAGCCCGCGCAGGGAGTCCGCGCCCCGGATCGGGGCCGGGGCGGCGTCGTCCCCAAGCTCGAAGAGAGGCAGGACGAGGGCCGTCGCGGCCGCAAGGGCCGAGAGCCCCAGGACCCTCACAGTCCCCTCCGCGACCGACCAGACGGACTTCGTGACGAAGACCCCGAGCCCCAGAGGGGCTCCCGGCATCCCCGTGCGCCAGGCCACCCAGGACGCGGAGCCGATGACGGCCGCGACGGGCAGGGCCCAGCCCCAAAGCGAAACCCAGGAGCCTCTTCGCCCCGCCGTCCCGGCCCATCCGCTCAGAAGGAGAAGGATGGGGATCAGGACGATGTCGATGTCCGTCCCGAGTACCGCCGGAAAACGCCCAGGGGGGATAAAAAGGAAGGGCGCCAGGGCCAGGACCACGGAAAGCGATGAGATGGAAAAGAATGATACGGAGAGCCGCGAGGCAGACCGATGCGATGGGGCCCCGCTCCCCATCGGCCCCATCGCATCGGGGGCTGCGGGTCCGGCCGCATCCCGGACCGGCGGCAGGGGCGCTCCATGGAACCGGGCGACGGCGGCGCGCGCGATTCCGTCGGCGGTCCGTGCCGCCAGGGCGGCCAGGGGCAGGAGCAGGACGGCGGCGGACAGCCTTATCGTCCACACGGGGGGCCCTCAGGCAGATCCGGAGGACGAGGGCACGCCGAGGCGCGTCCGGAGGGCCCCGTAGAGGGACAGCCAGGCCTCGCCCTCCAGGTCCTCGGCCCGGCTCCGTGGGTCGATACCCGCCTCCCTCAGGCGCCCTTCCCAATCCTCAAGACCCTCGAAGCCCCTGAGGTTGTTGAAGAGCGTCTTCCGCCTCTGGGCGAAGGCCCTGTGGAGCAGGCCGCTCCACAGCCCGTCCTCCATCAGGTGAAAGTTCCGGGAGAGCACGATCTCGATCACCTCGGAGTCCACCCTCGGCCTGGGCCGAAAGCAGGAGGGAGGGACCCGGCGCACCCGTTCGACCGCCCCCATCACCTCCAGGGCCACGCCCAGAGGGTAGCGCTCCTTCGTGTCCGCCGCCGCCGTAAGGCGGTCCGCCGCCTCCTTCTGGACCATGTACAGATGGTGCCGGAGCCCCCTCGCCCCAAGGCGCAGCAGGGACCAGATCAAGGGGGTCGTGATGTTGTAGGGGATGTTCGCGACCACCTTTCGCGGGAAGGGGGAGAGGGCCCCACAGTCCAGGCGCAGGGCGTCGCCCCAGTGGAGGGACAGCCGCGGCTCCCGAGAGGCCAGCCCCTCCAGATGCGGCCTGAGCCGCTCATCGAGCTCCACGGCGTGGAGATGCGCGCAGCCGCGCTCCAGGAGGGCGCGGGTCAGGACCCCCTGGCCGGGGCCGATCTCCAGGACAACGTCCTCCGCCCCTATCGCGGCGCGGCGGACGATATCCTCCAGCACCCCGCGATCCACCAGAAAGTTCTGTCCGTAGCGGCGCAGGGTCCGAAACCCCTCCGCACCCTCCCCCGGCAGACGGCTCACCGTTCCGCGGGCTCCTTTCTGAGCACGGTCCTCGTCCCGCCGGTCATGGCGAGCAGACGCTCGGGGGCGACGGGGAAGAAGGCGTGGTCCGTCCCCGCGGCGGACCAGACGACGGGGTAGCGGAACAGGTCCTCGTCGAGCAGGGCCGGCAGCCGTTCGGGGTATCCCAGGGGCGGCACGCCGCCCACCCGAAAACCGAAGCGCTCGAACACGAAATCGGGCGGGGCCATTCGGGACCTCTTCCCGCCAAGGGCCCTGGCGACCGCCCGCGCATCCACCCTGTTGACCCCGCTCATCAGGACCAGACAGGGGCTCCCGTCCACCAGAAACACCAAGCTCTTGAGGATCTCGCCGGGCGGAACCCCCAGGGTTCTGGCGGCATCCTCCACCGTAAAGATCGTGGCCTCGGCCGTCGTGATCGCGATATCCTCAGCTCCGGCCTCGTCCAGGGCGGACCGGACCTTCGACACGGCCCGTTCGGCCTCCTGCGATTCCAACATTAGCATAATCCCCCTCATATTAATACTAATTCGCGTTTAAAGGAGGGCTTTGTGCCTCTTGCCCCCCTTGATAAGCAGACGACCGGCAAGCATAGCGAGCCGAGTTGGTCGCTTAGGGTTTTCATCAGGAGGCTTCATGGATTAAATCAGTGTTTCCTTAGTTTTCTCACCAGCCGTGTCGGTCGCTTATAAGCGAGAAAGCAAATCTCTGATTTGCGTTTTCGAGCTTAGGCGTTTCATCAGATTCCTCACCAGGGGGGCCTTTCTTGGCCTTTCTTTGAACGCGAATTGATATGACAAGTTCATTGAAGATGATTTTAAGCAGTTCCGGCAAGCTCCAGGGTCTTTCCAAGCCTTCTGTCCAGTTCCTCCCGCAGGAGGGGTTCCCCCTCGAGCTGAGGATCCGTCTCCAGGAGCTTTTTTGCTTCACTTCTCGCCAGGCTCAGAAGCCTCCGGTCCCGAACGAGGTCAGCCACGCGAAAGTCGGTGACCCCGTGTTGGCGAACCCCGCAGACCTCACCAGGCCCCCTTTGCTCCAGATCCTCCTCGGCGAGGTCGAAGCCGCTGGTGGTTCTGAGCATCGCCTCGATGCGTTCCCTTCCCTCAGGAGAGGTCTCCCCTCCCTCCAGAAGGATACAGATGCCCTCCGCACGTCCGCGGCCGACGCGCCCCCGGAGCTGGTGCAGCTGGGCCAGCCCAAACCGCCCGGCGTCCTCGACGACCATGATGGTGGCGTTCGGGACATCCAGCCCCACCTCGATGACCACGGTCGCCACGAGCAGGTCCATCTTTCCCCCGGAGAAATCCCTCATGATATTTTCCTTCTCCTCCAGGGGGAGGCGGCCGTGCAGCATGGCGATCCGCGCTTCGGGGAGCAGCCTCGAAAGACGGTCAAAACGGGAGACGACCGCGCGGGATTCCCCCTGCTCCTCGTCCTCGATGAGAGGGCAGACCCAGTACACCTGCCTTCCCCGGCGGATCTGTTCTTGAACCAGGTCGAGGAGCGTTTTCTCCATCCCCGCATCCATGCGGATGGTCTTGATCGGTGTGCGTCCGGGAGGAAGCTCATCCAGGAGGGAGACCTCCAGGTCCCCGTAGATCGAGAGCACCAGGGTCCGAGGTATTGGTGTGGCGGTCATGACCAGGACATGCGGCGCGGAGGCTTTCGCTATCAGGGAATTTTTCTGCAGCACCCCGAAACGATGCTGTTCGTCCACGATCACCAGTCCCAGCCTGGCGAAGCCCACCTCATCCCCAAAGACGGCATGCGTGCCAACGACCACCTGAGCGCTCCCGTCCCGGATTGCCTCTTCCACGCTCCTCCGCTCGGCGACCCTCTGCCCTCCCGTCAAAAGCACGGTCTCGATGCCCTGAGGTTCAAACATCCTCTTGAGGTTGAAATAGTGCTGCTGGGCCAAAATTTCGGTCGGCGCCATGAATACCGACTGGACCCCGGAGTCGGCCGCCGCCAGAATCGCCGCCGATGCCACGAAGGTCTTTCCCGATCCCACGTCCCCCTGGAGCAGACGGTTCATGGGTGTCCTGGAGTTCATGTCCCTCAGTATTTCAGCGACGGCGCGCCGCTGTGCGCCGGTCGGCACAAATGGGAGACCGGGGCCCATAAGGGTCTGGAATTTCCGTCCAGGCCTGATGGGGACGGCGTGTCCTGAGGCCACATACGTTCTGCGGCGCAGCAGAAGGCCGATTTGAAGCAGGAAAAGCTCATCGAAGGCCAGACGATTTCTGGACCTCAGCCAGGAATTTCTATCCTTCGGGCAATGGAGTTCTCGCACAGCATCCGGCAGAGCCTTCATTCCATGGCGTTTCCGGAGCAAGTCGGGCAGAAAATCCGTCAGCTCTTCCCCATACGACGCCAACACGGTGCCGACCAAACGCCTCGTCCACCTCTGGGACAGGGGAGCCGCAAGAGGGTAGACGGGGACAATTCGCCCCACCGAAGCGGCTTCCTCCCCTTCCAGGATCTCAAACTCCGGGTTGGTAAGCTGGAGGCCGCCGCGATACTCCACCCTTCCGTACAGGGCCAGCTTCATCCCGGGCCTGAGTTGGAGCTCCAGCCGAGGATTGTTGAACCACACGGCCCTTACGCAGCTGACCCCATCGGTCAACGATATGGAAAATGGTCCGAAACGATATCCGGCAGGCCGTGCGGACAATGAGGCTACCTCTGCGACGACCGCGGAGAAGGTATCGGGCCGAAGCTCGCCAAGGGGGGTCAGCGTGCGCCGGTCCTCGTAACGTCGAGGGAAGAAAAAGAGCAGGTCCTCCACGGTAAAAACGCCCAAGCGCGCAAACGCTTGAGCTCGCTTCTCCCCCACTCCACGAAGAAACCGGATCGAGAGCGTCAGCTCCGACAACTCGGAAGATCTCCCGACGGCCTCAGGGATTCGAGGGAGGTTCCTCCGTTCCCCCCTGTTCCCTCCCCATCTCGAGTTCAAATTCCTGCTGTGCCTTATCCACCATCTGTCCAAAGTCGATCAGAAGGGAGACGGTGTCCCTTAAGAACTGCTGTTTTTTCAAATTAAGAAAACGCAGCCGCCCCTCGTAGGCCTCGAGCTCAGTCGAGGACTGCTCTATAATTCGCCGGGCTTCAATACGAGCTGCCACAAGGGTTTCCTCGACCTCTTCCGATGCCTTCTTCCTGCGCTCCGCGATCTCCTGCTCCAGATTGTCCCAGTTCGTCTGCGCCTTTTGACGAATCTCCTGGGCCTCCCGAACGATGCCGGAGGCCGTTGCGCGGGCCTCGGACAAAAGTTCCTTCGCGGACTTGTCCGCCTCATCCAGGCGTCCCTGGACCTCAAGATCCAGATCCTCGAGCCTCACCTTGACCTCCGCGACCTGAGTTTCGGCATCACGACGGGCCTGTTCAAGGATCCGTTCCCTTTCGAGGTGGGCCTGATCCTCCATTTCCTTGGCACTTTTACGTGCCTGGATCAGGGCATCCTTGATCATGTCCGTCATGGACTCCTGTTTTTTGACGTAGGCCTCGAGTTCCTCTATGCGCCGCTCCCTCTCGTCCAGACGCAGGGCGTACGCCTCAATGTCGTCTGCCACTTGATTCAAGAACTCCTCGACCTCCGGGATGGCATAGCCCCCGAAGGAGACCTTCTTAAAGGTGATCAGTTCAACGTCCTTGGCGGTCAAAAGATCCGGCATTCCCCAGCGCCTCCTCAGCCCATTCCTCGAACATGCCTTCATGCGGCGTCACAATGTAAAAGGCAGGCTCGATGAACTCCATCCGCCCCTTATGAGCAAAAGCGACCCCGCCCATGAAGTTGATGAAAGGACGTCCTATCTCTTCAAAGCTCTGAGGGTCCAGCTCGTGCAGATCCAGGAGAATCATGACGCCATCCAGCAGAATGTCGCGAAGCCTCAGCTTGATCTCCTCGGAGGGGACCCCTTTGAAGAAGACCATCCTCAATGGAGCCTGCGACCGCGTCTCCTCCCGCTTCCGCCCGAAGTACGCTTTCTTGAAGGGCTGGGGCTTTTCTCCATACTGTTCCTGCTCCTCGGGTTCATCGTAATCGTCGTCGCCGTAAAAACCCAGGAACTGCATCAATTTCCTCACCGGTCTCTTCCTCCTCGAACAGGATGTGACCTGCCATATGTTTTTATCATTAGACTATAACATGTACCCGGGGGGAAAATCATAAAAAATCATAAGAAGGTCAACGAGGCCCAAAAAGCGCCTTCCCAACACGAACCATCGTGCTGCCCTCCAGGATCCCCCACTCGAAGTCCCCGCTCATCCCCATGGAGAGGACCGGCAACTCCCTGCCGGAGGAGGAACGGGCCCGGTCCAGAAGCTCCCTCAGCGAGGCAAAAGCCCTCCTCACCTGCGCTTCATCGTTCGTCAGCGGGCCGATGGTCATCAACCCCTGCAAGACCAGCTGTTTGGATGCCAGAACATGATCCAGCAGCTCCGGAAAATCTCCGGGCTCGATCCCCGTCTTGCTCGCCTCCCCAGCGGTGTTGACCTCGATCAGTACCGGAAGGACGCGATCGAGCTCCATGGCGATACGATCTAAGGTCGAAGAGATCCCCACGGAGTCCACCGAATCCACGCTGTCGAACACCTCGACCGCCTTGCGAGCCTTGTTCTTCTGGAGATGACCAATCAGCCTCCATTCAGGCCTCGACTCGGAGCCCCATGACGCTTTCTTGGCAAGGGCCTCCTGTACCCGATTCTCTCCAATGGCATCGATCAGAGGCACAGCACGGCGCATCTCCTCCACGGTCCGCGTCTTGGTCACTCCCACGAGCCGGATCTCGGAGGCTCTTCTGCCGGCCCGTTCGGCGCAGCACGCTATCCTCTCTTTCACTAGCGAAACGTTGTCTTCAATGGTCATGCTCTCGTCACTCCTACCAGAGCCTGATGACGCCGGACAGGGTTCTGTCGGCATGCAGGATCAATTTATTCCCTGGCGTCACGCCTTTGGTGATGAAAAAGTGCTTCTCATCGGCAGGAAAGCCCTCGACATCCTGGGACAGAACTCGGCTTCCCTGTACGACAAAGACCAGGTTTCTGCCGTCCCGGGTCACAACAGCCGTGTCCGGAACCATGACGCCCTGGAGATCTCCGGTGATGACCCGGCAGGAAAAGGCACGGGAATACAGAATGGAGGCTGGGAAAAAAGGCAGCCTCAGACACACCTTGATCTTCTGTCCCCAAAATTTTACGGCGACGACCTCCGCTCCCCTGTCCTTCCCATCCGGTTCCATGCGGATCTTTATTGTAGCGTTCCTGCGTTGCAGACTGCGCTCGATCGAGGGACTGCAATCAAGGTAGGCAATACAGCGCAAAAATTGCGGCTGGGGCACCAGCTTTCCCACCGGCGCTCCCTTCCGCAGCTGAGTCCCGTTCTCCAAAAGGACGGCCGACCTGAAAAATGGGAACGGAGCGAACTCCGGCCAGAGGCGCGAGTAAACCCAATGCCCCTCCTGTCCGTCCAGCGCCGGGAAAAAATAGCCCGGAGCGGGAACCTTTACGGAAGCTCCATCCAACGCCGCTACGACCTCCCCTTTCGACACCCTCCGGGGATGCGGGGAGAGGTATGTGAGTACGCCGTCCCTGGGGGCGTAGACGAGCTGCTCGTCCCACAACAGGATCCCGTCCAACGGCTGCTCCTCGATATAGCCGACGGCAACGGCCTCGATAATTTCAGGATGGAGCAGCTGATAATTTTCGAGCCAGATGAGGTAAAGCTTGGCCACTCCGACGAAGATCAGCAAAAAAGCCGTATAATAGACCAGCCGCCCGAAGAGTCCGTTCTCCCCCCTCGCATTTCCGCCATCCGGCTCCATGCCTTCCTCAGCTCCTCTTGTCCCGAACCAGCTCGACGAAGGCGTCGTGACGTCAGTTCAAAGCTCGTTCTCAAAAAAGATCGTTCCCTAAAAACAAATGACAGGAGCTGGATTCTCCTCTTTCCCAAAGCCTCTCTCGTCCCAAATTATACATGATTCTCCCAAGCCGCAGGACGAGGGCTTAGGAGGACCGTTTATGTCTTCCAGCGATTGTGCATCCAGAACCACAACTCCGGCCTCGGGGCGATGATCTCCTCCAGAGCGCGATTCACCGCCAGGGTCAGCAATTCCGCCCTGCGGAGCCTGTTTCGCTCCTCCGGCATGGGCAGAGGAGGAAAGAAGCGCACTCTGTGCCTGGAGGGAGCCAAACGGTAGATACCGACCGGGACAATGGGGACGGAGGCCAGAATCGAAAGCACGGCAGGCCCTATGGTATTGGTGCATTCATGTCCCATGAAGGGCAGACGCACCCCGCCCAGCCAGGAGATGTCCGCGAGAAGGGCGATATGCCCGCCCCCCTTCAGAAGGCGTACGAACTCCAGGGTGGAGGTATCCTTTGGCAGCAGGCCTATGCCGCAGCGCTCCCGATACTCCCTGAGCAAATCGGAGATACCACGGTCATGGATCTCCTGCGAGACGATATGAAAGCCGGGGCCGCCCTCACGTTCGCATAACTGTGCGTACCAGGCCGCGAGGAGCTCCCAGTTGCCGAAATGCGCGCTCAGAAAAAGGATGCCCCTGCCCTGCGACCGGAACTCTTCCACCCAATGAAACCCCTCGGCCTCCTCGACCCAGCGCAAGGCCTGCCGGGGATCCCGCTGCAGGACCATGAGCTCCGTTACGGTCCAGGCCAGATGCCCGTAAAGCTGCCGCCGGATGCGGGTCCGCCACGCACGATCCCTGTCGGGATATACGAGGCTCAGGTTGGAGTCTATTCGTCCTTTACGGGGGGCTATGACATCGAGCGCAGCCCTGAAGAAAGCAGCCGTCGTCCGCGCCCTCCAGCCGGGGGCGGACAGAGCCTGGAAACATCTCAATATCCAGGACGCAGGGGTCAAACGCTCCCCTCCAGCACCGATCGGTACATCGCCTCGAGGGAGTCCGCGCACTCCGAGGCGGAATAGCGGGTCTTGATCGCGTGCCGGGCGGAGATGGCCAATGCCCGTCCTTGCTCGGAAAGAGCCTGGTTTATGGCATCTTTCCAGGCATCCTCCCCGTCCTCCCCGACGGGGAAATAGCCCTCGTCGCCCAACAGGGAGCGAAGATAGGGGGTGTCCGGCCCCACCACGGCCAGCCCCTGCATCGTCATGGCGGCGGCGTGAAGGGCCTCCGAGGGCCCGTCCCCCGAGACGAAGCAGCCGCTCTTGGCCGCCGACGCACCGACGCGTCCCGTCCCCAGGTCCACGACTGGACAGCTCAGCGCCGCAACGGCCTTGTGCAAAGGCGCACTCGCCGACTCCAGCTTTACGTAGACCGCACGGGATCCGTCGGGAGGAACGTCGACAGCCCCCTCCGTGTGAACGAGACGGGACTCGAAAGTCGGCTTGATGACGGTCTCCCCATCATCGGCCTGTTCTGTGAAAATGCGGGAGGGGTGTCCTCTCCAGGCAGGATTGGGACGCCAGGACGTGTGCACGGTCCGGGAGCGCATCCTAACAAAGCCCCACCAGCGGGGGGCCTCGCCCCAGAGATGCCACAGGGCGCCTGCCGATGAGAGGATCAGCCGCATCCGTTCCAGAAGCGTCAAGGCCCTCCACGAGAGGACACCATCGAGACAGAAATCCGTCGTGCCCCCATCCGTATAGATGGACAGACCGACGCCGCGGGCCCTCAGTGCGGCCCCCATGTTGCCGATCATCGCCCTTTCCCAGGGATGGGCGATCTTTGATGCATACCAAATGCAGGGAACCATCCGTACCTCCGTAACACTCTTTTTGGGGAAGTCCTCAGGCGCGGGAATCTACGAAAAGGCGACCAGATGGAACCGTTTGCGCCCGATCCGAACGAAAAGGTAACGGCCCCTTCCAAGCTCCTCCCGGGACACGGCCGCTCCCTCGTCGGAGACCCGTGTCCCATTCAATGATACACCACCCTGCCGGATCGCCCTTTTCGCCTCTCCGCGGCTTTCGAAGGCCCCGCAGGCCGTGAGCACGTCCAGCAAAGCCGCGGGCAGGTCCATTTTCACATCGGTAAAGGGGACCTCCTCCCGAAGGGCCGCATAGGTCTCCTCGGTGAGGTCCGAGAGGTCGGCCTCCGCATCGAAGAGCACGGAGCTGGCCTTGACGACGCTGAGGGCCGCGCCCTCCCCATGGACGAGCCGCGTCGCCTCCAGGGCCAGACGGCGCTGGGCCGTCCGTTCCTCCGGTCGGGCCGCATGCTTCCCCATGATGTCCCGAATCTCGTCCAGCGGCAGGAAGGTGAAGAGCTTGAGGAGACGCTCCACGTCCCTGTCGTCCGTGTTGAACCAAAACTGATAGAACCGGTACGGGCTGGTGCGTCGGGGATCGAGCCACACCGCCCCCGCCTCGGTCTTGCCGAATTTCGTTCCGGAGGCTGTCAGCAGGAGCGGTTGGGTCAGGCCGAAGACCTCGCCCCCCGCGGACTTCCGGACATAGTCCGACCCCGCCAGCAAATTCCCCTGCTGGTCGTTGCCGCCCATCTGGAGGCGGCAGCCATGGGCCTCGTACAGGTGCTTGAAATCCATGGCCTGGAGCAGGACGTAGGAGAACTCCGTGTAGGAGATGCCCTTCTCGGGGTCCTCCAGACGACTCCGCACGTATTCCCTGGCGATGAGGCTGTTGACTGAGAAATACTTACCGACGTCCCGAAGGACCTCCAGGAACGAGTGGGAGGAAAGCCAGTCATAGTTGTTGAGCAGCAGCGCGGAATTTTCCCCGCAGTCGAAGTCGAGGAAGTGCGCCAGCTGGGGACGCACCCCCTCCACGTTGTGCCGTACCTCCTCCACCGTGATGAGATTGCGCTCCCGGCTCTTTCCTGACGGGTCGCCAATCAGGCCCGTGCCGCCTCCGGCCAGCGCGATGGGACGATGTCCCGCACGCTGGAGCCATGCCAGCGCCATCAAGGGGATCAGGTGGCCGACGTGCAGACTGTCCGCCGTGGGGTCAAACCCGACGTAGGCCGTGATCATCCCCTCGTCCATGACCTCGCGCAGCCTGTCCTCCGCATTGCACCACTCCACGTAACCACGGGACCGCAAAACATCGAAAGCCTTCTCCGGCATCTCTGCACTCCTCCCACTTCGTCCCCGTCATCTTTCTCGTTCCGTCGTCAGAGCGAAGCGTCGTCTTTTCCAAAATTTATCCAGAATTATAGCGAGAAAACGCCATTCTGTCCCCTGGACTCCAGGATAGTCCTTCCTCTGGAATCCAGGGGACAAACATCAAAAATTCAAAAAGAAAAACGGACCCTTCCTTTTATCCCGCTTTGATCGCCCTCACGGGACAGACCCTGAGGCAGCGCATACAGCCGACGCACACAGTCTCGTTCACCTCGGCGGCCATCCCGGGAAGCATCCGCATCGCCCCGACAGGGCAGGCTCTCCCGCACCGGCCGCAGGCCGTGCAGGCATCCTTCCGAACGTAAGCCTTGAGCCCAGCTACGGACATTCCTCTCGACCGTGGATTTCTCTCAACCGGGGGAAGATACGGGGAAAGGGGCGCTCAGCTCCCGTGCCGGGGGCTGTAGTCGATGGCGCTTCCAAGCTCGGAAAGCTTCTTTGGGGAATGTACCGCCGAGATGTAGCGCACCGTCCCGCTTTTGCCCCTCATACATATGGAGGAGGTGTGGATCTGCTGCCCCTGGTACCTCACGCCCTTCAGCATATCGCCGTCGGAGGCGCCCGTCGCGGCGAAGAAGACGTTGTCCCCCTTCACCAGGTCATCGAGCGTCAGGACGGTGTGCCGCGTCAGTCCCCGGGCCTTGCCCTTCGCCTCGTCCTCCTCGTTGCGGAAGTAAGGGCGGCACTGCATGTTGCCCCCCAGGCACTTGACCGCACAGGCCGTGATGACGGCCTCGGGAGAGCCCCCGGACCCCAGGAGCAGGTCGGCCGTCGCGTTCCAGCAGGTAGTGAGCGCCCCGCTGACGTCCCCGTCGGGGATCAGACGGATACGGGCGCCCAGCTTGCAGACCTCCTCGCGGATCGCGTCGTTGCGGGGACGGTCCAGCATCACGACTGTGACGTCCTCGACCGCCTTGTTCTTGGCCTTGGCCACCCGGCGCAGGTTGACGTGGACCGGCGCTTCGATGTCGATGAAGTCGGCGGCCTCCGGCCCCGTCACGATCTTGTCCAGGTAAAAGAGGTCCTGAGGACTGAACATACTGTTGCGGTCCGCGGCGGCGACGACGCTGATGGCGCCGCCCAGGCCGCAGGCCATCAGGCGCGTTCCATCGATGGGATCGACGGCGATGTCCACCTCCGGGCCATCCCCGCGTCCCAGCTCCTCCCCGTTGAAGAGCATCGGCGCCTCGTCCTTCTCCCCCTCCCCGATCACGACGACTCCCTTCATGCTCACGCTGTTGAGCATGTAGCGCATAGCCTCGACGGCGGCGCGGTCCACATCATTCTTACTGCCCCGTCCAAACCAGCGGCCGCTGGCCATAACCGCAGCCTCGGTACCACGAACCAACTCCAGAGCCAAATTCTTATCCGAAGCGAAGAGCGACATAAACATCAACCTCCCTGCAATCCGGTCTCGAAGAAATCTTCATCAGGAAATCTTCATTCAGAAAATCTTCATCAGAAAAACGTCTTCGAGAAAACGCCCTTGAAACGCAATCGCTCGGCGGCGACGCGGAAAACCCGGTCCGCCCACGTTCACTTTGCAGTAAAAGCGGAAAAAAGTCAAGCCCGAGATCCGTCCCCAAAACCGCAGACAAAATTTTTAACGTGTGGTAAAGACAGGTTTTGCACGCTTTCCGTTAAACCTGATGGGTGCAAAATGAGAGTTGGCTCAATTTATACAACAACGCACCTTATTCTTCATAAGGAGGGCTATCGCAACCTGCGGATTGGGGTTTATGGTATAAATCAGCGTTTCCATAGGGAAACGCTGATTTAATCCATGAAGCACCCCGGTGGTACCCCAGCTTGCTTGTTGATGGGCAGAACTTGCCGGGGCCGCCGCTATCGGGATAGCGGCGTGGGGGCTTTAAGCAGACGAC
>CAUPUB010000012.1:0-34547 GCA_963514535.1 uncultured Fretibacterium sp. | reverse complement strand
CTGGGAGGGCTACGGGACCCGAGTGAGCTACGAGTTCCCGGTATTCAGGATTTACGAGGGAGACGAGGAAGCCCTCATGGCAAGCGACAATCCCTTCGACTTAGCGCACCTTGCAGGTCTTCGGGCTTGGAAGAGCCGGGGTAACGAGGCCCGCAAGCTGGACTATCTAAAAGAGATGCTGGGTTTTTTGGACAAGCGGGGCTGGAGCCACGATGAGAAGGCACAGTTGTTGACCTTCATGGAGGGGGTCATTCACCTGACGGGGGACGGGAGCTCTCGGGAGTACGAGGAGTGGGAAGAAGAGCTGGAACGGGCAAGGGAGGCGAGACAAATGTATGTCAGCATCATGGAGCGTAAAGGGATAGAAAAAGGCATTCAGCTCGGCAGGACGGAGGGCATTCAGATCGGTGAGGCCAAGGGCATTCAGATCGGCGAGGCCAAGGGCATTCAAATCGGCGAGGCCAAGGGCATCCAGATCGGCCGGACGGAGGGTATCCAGCTCGGCAGGACGGAGACGGCGCGGAACCTGCTTCGAATGGGGCTGGACTTAACCAAAATCGTAGAGGCTACCGGACTGCCCTTGGAGGAGGTACGTGCACTGCAATCTCAGGCCGGCCCAACGCAATGAAGCGATAATTTTCCTATATTAGCCGGTCTCAAAGGGCGGGCCGGGGAGTCTTCTCCCCGGCCCGACTTTTCTCGAAAGGTTTCGGTGCGTTACGCCTTGATGGGCTGTGGGCCCATCTCCGCCAGCTCCTTATAGGCCTCGTATCGCTCCCTGGCCTCCTTCTCCGCCTGCTCGAAGAGCGAGTCGGCGAGGTCCGGGAAGCCCTGTTTCAGGGCCGCGTAGCGCACCTCGCTCAGCAGGAAGTCCCGATAGCTGCCCTTCGGCTCCTTGGAGTCGAGGATAAAGGGGTTCTTGCCCTGCTCGGCCAGCTCGGGATTGTAGCGGTACAGGTGCCAGTACCCCGCCTCGACGGCCTTCTTACTCTGGGCCTGAGTCTTGCCCATGCCCGCCTTGATGCCGTGGTTGATGCAGGGCGCATAGGCGATCACCAGGGACGGGCCCTTGTGGGCCTCGGCCTCGGCCAGGGCCTTGAGCAGTTGGTTCTTGTCCGCCCCCATCGCGACCTGCGCGACGTAGACGTGCCCGTAGGTCATGGCCATGCGGCCCAGGTCCTTCTTGCGCACGCGCTTGCCGCTTGCCGCGAACTTGGCGATGGCGGCCGTCGGCGTGGACTTGGAGGACTGGCCGCCCGTGTTGGAGTAGACCTCGGTGTCCATCACCAGGATGTTGACGTCCTCTCCGCTGCCCAGCACGTGGTCGAGCCCGCCGTAACCGATGTCGTAGGCCCAGCCGTCGCCGCCGAAGATCCAGACGGACTTCTTGACCAGGTAGTCCCGGAACTGTTCGATCTTCGCGTACTCGCGGAGCACCGCCTCGTCGCCGCAGCCGCACTCGCCGCAGGAACAGCAGAACATCCTGTCCAACAGCGCCTCGACCCCGGCGGCCGACTCGCGGGACCTCTCGCCGTCCTCGTGGGTGTCCAGCCACTCCTGGAGCACGGCCTTGTCCTCCTGGGGAATGTCCAGCTCCAGCAGGTTCTTCATGGCCTCGACCAGATAGTTCACCATCACGTTGAGCGAGAGCTTCATCCCGAATCCGTACTCGGCGTTGTCCTCGAAGAGGGAGTTCGCCCACGCGGGCCCGCGCCCCTTGGCGTTGGTCGTGTAGGGCATGCTGGGCGCCGAACCGCCCCAGATGGAGGAGCAGCCCGTGGCGTTGGCGATGATCATGCGGTCGCCGAACAGCTGGGTTATGAGCTTGGTGTAGGGCGTCTCGCCGCAGCCCGCGCAGGCGCCGCTGAACTCCAGCAGCGGGCGCTGGAACTGGCTGCCCTGTACGGTGAACTTGCTGCCCGCGTTCTCCTTGTCCTGGACGTTTTCCATGGCGAAGGTCCAGTTGTCGATCTCGCCGTCCTGAGTGGCGATGGGCTTCATCTCCAGGGCGCTGGCAGGGCAGATGTCCGCGCAGTTGCCGCAGCCCATGCAGTCCAGCGGATCGACCTGCATCTTGTACTTGTAGCCGGCGTCCTTGAGGGCCTTGCCCCTGCAGTCGACGGCGCCGAACCCCTCGGGGGCCGCGGCCTGCTCGTCCGCGTCCAGCAGGAAGGGGCGGATGGAGGCGTGCGGGCACACCATGGCGCACTGGTTGCACTGGATGCACTTGGCACTCTTCCACTCGGGCACGTTCACGGCGACACCGCGTTTCTCGAAGGCGGCGGTCCCGGACGGGAAGCTGCCGTCCTCGCGGCCGACGAAGGCGCTCACGGGCAGGCTGTCGCCCTCCTGCGCGTTGATCGTTGCGCACTGCTCCGCGGCGAACTCCGGGACCTCCGAGGGCATCCCACGCTTCTCCACCACCTTGTCCGGGGCGTCGAGCCAGGACGCCGGGATCTTGATCTCGATGATGTTGTCCAGTCCGGTGTCGACCGCGGCGTGGTTCATCTTGACGACGTTCTCGCCCTTCTTGCCGTAGGACTTCTCGATGGCGTCCTTCATGTACTTCACGGCGTCCTCGATCGGGATGACGTTCGCCAGCTTGAAGAACGCGGACTGCATGATCGTGTTGGTGCGGTTGCCCAGCCCCAGCTTCTCGGCCTCGTCCACGGCGTTGATGACGTAGAACTTCGCCTCCTTCCCGGCGAGCTGGCGCTTGAGCTTGGCGGGAAGGTGCTCCTCGAGCTGCTCGAGCGTCGTCCACTGCGTGTTGAGCAGGAACGTCCCGCCCTTCTTGAGCCCGGCCGCGACGCTGTACTGGTGCACGTACTCCTGTTTGTGGCAGGCGATGAAGTTGGCCGAGTCGATGAGATAGGTGGACTTGATCGGGGACTTGCCGAAGCGCAGGTGCGACACCGTGATGCCGCCGGACTTCTTGGAGTCGTAGGCGAAATAGCCCTGGGCGTAGAGCTCCGTATGGTCGCCGATGATCTTGATGGAGTTCTTGTTGGCCCCGACGGTGCCGTCGGAGCCCAGGCCCCAGAACTTGCAGCAGACCGTCCCCTCGGCCGCGGCCTCGACGTCCTCCAGGACGGGCAGGGAGCTGTCGCTGACGTCGTCGACGATGCCGATAGTGAAGCGGTTGCGGGGCTCGTAGAGCTTGAGGTTGTCGAACACGGTCTTGATGTGGCTGGGCGTCGTGTCCTTGGAGCCCAGCCCGTAGCGGCCGCCGACGATCCGGGGAGCGGAGCCGCCCTTGTCGAAGAACAGGGTACGGACGTCCTCATAGAGGGGCTCGCCCAGGGAGCCGGGCTCCTTGCAGCGGTCCAGGACCGCGATGGCCTCGACGGTGGAGGGCAGCACGCGGAAGAAGTATTTCGGGGAGAAGGGACGGTACAGGTGCACCTCGACCACCCCGACCCTTTCGCCCCGTGCGCTCAGGTAGTCTACGGTCTCCTCGATGGCCTGACAGACGGACCCCATCGCGACGATGACGTGCTTCGCGTCCGGCGCACCATAGTAGGTGAAGGGATGGTAGCTGCGCCCCGTGAGCTTCTTGATCTCCTGCATGTAGCCCTCGACGGCGTCTGGGATGTCCGCGTAGAAGGGCTGCGCGGCCTCCTTGGCCTGGAAGAAGATGTCCGGGTTCTGCGCCGTCCCCTTCTGGAAGGGGTTCTCGGGCCTCATGGCCCGCGAGCGGAACATGTCGATGGCGTCATAGTCCACCAGCCCGGCGAGATCGTCGTAATCGAGTGCGTCGATCTTCTGGATCTCGTGGGAGGTGCGGAAGCCGTCGAAGAAGTGCAGGAAGGGGACGCTCGTCCTGAGGCTCGAGAGGTGCGCGACGGCGGCCATGTCCATAGTCTCCTGGACGCTCCCGGCGGCGAGCATCGCAAACCCCGTCATGCGCGCGGTCATGACGTCGCTGTGGTCGCCGAAGATGGAGAGGGCGTGCCCCGCGATGGCCCGGGCCGAGACGTGGAAGACGCACGGCATCAGCTCCCCCGCGATCTTGAACATGTTGGGTATCATCAGCAGCAGTCCCTGGGATGCCGTGAACGTGGTGGCCAGCGCTCCCGCCGACAGGGCCCCGTGCACGGCGCCCGCGGCGCCCCCCTCGGACTGGAGCTCCGTGACCTTGACGGTCTGCCCAAAGATGTTTTTGCGCCCGTGAGCCGCCCACTCGTCGATCAGCTCGGGCATGGTTGACGACGGCGTGATGGGATAGATCGCCGCGACCTCGGAGAACGCGTAGGCGACGTGCGCCGCCGCCGCGTTTCCGTCCATAGTTTTCCAGTGCCTCTTTGCCATTTTCTGAAAACCCCTCCTCGAATGTGTGCCCCGGGCGCCCCGGACCGTCCGGGAACCTCCCGGGAAAGAACCCCCCGGCCTCACAAAAAACGCAAAAAACACAAATAATTTTCACAGGTATTCCCCTGCGAAAACGCCGATTTTGCGTTCGGTTTCATCGATACTCATTTTACTACAAGCCCGCTTTTTTAAACTAAAAAATAATATAGAGAGGTGCATTGAGGGGCGCATTTAACTTCGTTGGAAAGGCCCCGGTTTTTTGCGTTCAGCCGGATAGGATTCCGGAATGGAACTGGAATGGATTATAATTGCGCTGTGCGACGGTATAATAGCGAGGGACGGAGCGTTTGTTTTTCGTCCTCCAGTTTTATCCCGCGACCGAAATGAAAGGGGTTTTTTGTCCATGTTGATACGGAAGAAATGTGTTTTGAGGATCGTCGTCTGCCTCATCGCCGCCGTCCTCCTTCTCGCGGGGAGCTCGGACGCCGCGACGTCCAGGGTGACGACGAACGCGGACAGCGGGCCGGGCTCGCTGCGACAGGCTGTCCTGGATGCGAATAAGACCCCCGGCGAAGCCGACGAAATCCAGATAGACGCCGGGGTGGGGGTCATCACACTCGCCTCGGAGATTAACATCTCCGACTCTCTCATCATCAAGGGCGGCGGTGTGACCGTGAAGGGGAGCTTGACGCGTCTTTTCGGCGTCACGGGGGGGAGCGTGAGGTTCGACCGCGTCACCTTCACCGGCGGCAAGTCCTTCTCCGGCAACGGAGGAGCGGTGAACATCGAGGGGGCCGCCAAGGCGGACTTCGTGAACTGCACGTTCTTCGACAACGACGCGGGCAGCCGCGGCGGTGCGGTGTGCGTGGCCAGCACCCAACCGGACGCCACCACCTTCCTGGACTGCACGATTGCGGGCAACAGCGCTGGAAATGGCGGCGGCGTCGCCGTAGTCCGTGGTACCGCAAGTTTTTCAGGTACCATCGTCACCGGCAATACCGAGAGGGGGGCCCTGCCCCAGGGGGCCGACATCTACTCGGATCTGAGCGGCACTGTTGCCAACACCGGGAGCTACAACATCGTTGGCTACACGAACGTCCCGGGTTCCTTCGGATCGGCTCAGGGCAACCACACCTCCGTCAGATCGGCGGACGTATTTGGGGAAAAACCTCTGGCGTTGACGACCGTTGACAAGGTGCAGGTGCTCAAGCTCTCCAACCTGTCGAGCAACATCGCGCGTGACCTGATCCCGACGGGTTCGGTGGCTTTCCCCGACGTGGATGAGCGCGGGGCCAGGCGTCCCCAGCTCCTGGGGCTGGACGCGGGAGCGTTCGAGCTGAGCCCCGTCCCCGTAGCGAGCATTGACCTCAAGGGAAGTTCCTACATCCAGTTGGGGACGACGGAGAGATACACGGTTGCCGTATACCCGGACGACGCCACCCGGGATAAGATCGAGTGGAGTGTCAGCGACGCCGGGATCATCTCGGTGGACGCCTCCGGCGTCGTCTCGGCCCTGAGGACGGGCAGCGCGTTCCTCTCCGCCAGGGTGCACGGATGGGACGCGGCGGGCAACAGGGTCGTGTCCCCCGCGGTCTCGCCGCTCAAAATTCGCGTAGGCGCCACGCCGCTCCCGGCTCCAAAGGTAAAGCTTGAGGTCCCAGGGGATTACTCCATGACGATCGGCGCGACACAGAGGATCCTGCCCAAGGTCCACATCACCCTGCTGGACGAACCCGCGGATATTCCCTACTCGCTCAGCGCCTTCTCCTCCAGCCCGGATGTTGCCGACGCGGTGGTGCTGCCGGACGGCAAATCGATCCTGCTGACGGCAAAGGCCCTTGGGAAATGTCCGATCACGGTGACCGCCTCGGCCACGAACGGTGCGGGGACGAGCAGCGACCCGCAAACCTTCATCCTGACCGTTTCCGAAAAGAGCTCCGGCAAGGGCGGCGGGTGCGACGCGGGTGTCAGCGGAGTAGCCTTGGCTCTTGCAGCTCTCTTCCTTCTGAGGAGACGGGTCGGGTAAACGTCCGCGCCAGAAGCTCGCGGCTTCAAGCGGAGTATAACCAAGAAAGCGGCCTCCCCGTGTTGGGGAGGCCGCGCTATGGGATGACGTAAGAGGCGCATTTGTTTTTTCTGTCCCCTCAGCTGTGTCGCGCGGGATCATTCGACCGTCCATGCCTTTCCATCCCGGAGCAGGACGCAGTTCTCGTGCAGGGCACGGAAGCGTTCCCGATCCTCCGGGGCGCAATGGATCGGGATGAGCGCCCGAGGCGCAGCCTCCGCGACGAAATTCCGGATCGCCTCGTTCGAGGCGTGGCCGCTGGAGAAGAGCTCAAACGGCGGCTCTCCTACCTCGCCGCCGTCAACAAGGATGTGGGCTTCCGGCTGGAGAAAGGGCCGGGGCAGGAGGACGCGCTCTATACGATGGAGCAGATGATCCGTTTGGCCCAGAACGGGGAGACGGTCCAGCACGACGAAATCAGCTCTCATGAAGAAGAAAACAAACCCGGACGCCTAGAAAAAGATTTCCAGACGTACCTGTACGGGGAAAAAGACCCGCAGAAAGGTTGGTACATCAACAAACGCCTGGTTCTGCTTGGAGAGGATTTCTCCTCAGATGAAAAAAAAGAGGCCAGGCTGGAGCGTGAGTTCCCCACCGGGAGCTTTAAAGGAGAGAGCAACAATGCGAATCGCATCCTGCCCACTCGCCACGTCGATTTCATCACCCAGAATAAACACGGCGATCTGGCCGTGATCGAGCTGAAAGTTCCCGACAGCTCCAAGCTGGAGGATATCGCTCAGATAACGGATTATGCCCTGTATTTCTGCGTCTACAAGCAAGAACTCGCTGCGATCCTGGAGAAAAACTACGGGTTCAAGGGCGTGGAGGACCGCGGGATCGTCAGCTACCTGGCCAGCAACGCTTTTCATAAGCGGTTTGACGATATCTGGCCCTATTACGTCGGCAATCGGGATGCCAACAATCGGGAATGGATTCACCTGAAACAGGTGGTCATGGGATATTATAAGCCGGCCAAAGCGGCCCCTCGGGGGCTGCCGTAGCCCCGCTTCGTGTGCGCCCGGCCTTTCCTCGCGTTCGGTTCTCACCCCTTCGACCCCTTGCACTGATATCGATGCAAGGGGTGGACGTCAACGAAAAGGATACGGCTATCCTTCAAACGATCGAGTGCGCCAGCCTCGATTGAGAGGCCCCGCAAAAAAAGGCCATACGGAGTCCTCCGCGCCGATAGAGGTGTGGGGGGCACGTATTTGCTGAGGTGGGTCGGGCTCCCGTCCTTGCTTTTGTCCTTCCGCTCGTGTATACTGAGGACACTTCGATAGAAATTGCCGAAGGAGTGGGCCCTTGCCCGCTCCTTTTTCTTTGGGTTTTGTTGTGTTTCGCAGGTGACGCATTGCGCTGCGGAGAGGAGCGTGTGGCCTTTGGAGGGCGGGGGAACGATGTGTCGGATGGAGTCGCTGGAACGGCCCATCCGCGAGCTGGTCGAGCGTTTGGGGTACGAGTGCGTTCACGTCGGCGTCGGGACGGATTCCGCACAGCGGAGGGTCCGTGTCCTCATCGACTCCCTGGGGGGGATCACCATTTCCGACTGCGAGACGGTGTCGCGGGCCGTCAATCGGTTCCTGGACGAGAACGACATCCCGGAGCTCGAGGGGCGCTACTATCTCGAGGTCAGTTCTCCGGGGGTGGAGCGTCCGCTCTTCACGCCGGAGCATTACGCGCGCTTTCGGGGGCGGGAGGTGCGCATCCGCCTCGCCGAGCCCATAGGGGGACGCAAGGGCCTGACGGGGGAGATCCTGTCGGCGGACGAGGACTCGGTGGTCCTGTTCGCGGCCGACGAGGAGCGTGAGGTCACAGTTCCGTTCGGCAACATCCGGAGCGGATCGCTGGTCTTCCGGGGCTTCGAACCGCAGGCCCCGAAAAAGAGGAAGAAGGGCGGAAGGGCCGGTTCCGACGGAGGGCGCCGAACGGGCGAGGACAACGGGAAACATCATGAGGAGGAGCTTTAGATGCAGCTGGGACGCGAGTTTGTGAAGGTACTGAGCCAGATAGCCAAGGATCGCAATCTGTCTCAGGAGCTGATCGTATCGAGTCTTGAGGCGGCGTTGATCTCCGCCTATAAAAAATACCAGGGCGGCAACCAGGAGGTGGAGGTCCTCGTGGACTTCGAGACCGGCGACGTCGTGGTCAGCGAGCTGCGCACCGTCGTGGAGACGCTGGAGTCCCCCGACACGGAGATCACGCTCGAGGATGCCCGGAGGCTGGGATACGAGGACGCCGCTCCGGGCGACGTCCTGCGGCTGGAGAAGAACCCCGGTGACTTCGGGCGGATAGCCGCCCAGACCGCCCGCCAGGTGATCATCCAGCGCCTGAAGGACGCCGAGCGCCAGGTTATCTACGACGAGTTCTCCGATAAGATCGGGGAGATGATGACCGGCGTGATCTTCAAGTCGGAGAACGACCAGGTCCTGGTGCGCCTCAACGAGCGCACCGAGGCCCTCCTGCCCCGCAAGGAGCGGATCCCCGGTGAGAGATACGTCCCCGGCGACTACATGAAGTTCTACGTTCTGGACGTGCGGCAGATGACGCGGGGCCCCAGGATCGTCGTCTCCCGAACACATCCGGGGCTCCTCCGAAAGCTGATGGAGCTCGAGATCCCGGAGGTGCGGGACGGGGTAGTCGAGATCCGTAACATCGTCCGGGAGGGGGGGGGGCGCGCCAAGGTGGCCCTGATGACCCTGGACGCCAACGTCGATCCGGTCGGGGCGTGTGTGGGCAACGCCGGGGTGAGGATCAAGGCGATCAGTAAGGCGCTGATGGGCGAGAAGATCGACGTCATCATCTGGAACAGCGACCCCCTGGTGTTTATCCGCAACGCTCTCTCGCCCGCCAAGGTCTCCAAGGTCGAGCCGGTGCTCGATCAGGAGCGCTCGGTCCGGGTGTACGTCTGTCCCGACCAACTCTCCCTGGCCATCGGCAAAGCGGGGCAGAACGTCCGGCTGGCGGCGCGCCTGACGGGCTGGAAGATCGACATCGACGCCCTCGAGGCGGAGCGCATGCCGACGCTGCAGGACATCTTCCACGACATCGTGGAGGACGAGGTGGAGGACGAGTAGCGTGGGCCAGCCGCGGCCGCGACAAAAACCCAGGACCTGCGTCGGGTGCCGGGAGGAATCGCCCAGGAGGGCCCTCATCCGTGTCGTTCGCTCCCCCGATGGCTCAGTTGTGGTGGATGAGCGCGGCAAGCTGCCCGGCCGCGGCGCCTATCTCTGCGCGAGGCGGGAGTGTCTGGCGAGGGCAAGGAAGAGCGGCGCCCTCTCCAAGGCGCTCAGGACGGCGATCCCCGACTCCTGCTACGCGGAGCTGGAGCGCCGCATCGAGGAGGAGGGCACGGCGCACGCCGACCCGGAGGAGCGTCTGCACGAGCTCTGTTCCCTGCTCGGGCTCTCCCGGAGGGCGGGGATGGTCCTCGTCGGCTCGGATAGTGTACAATCGCAGTGCGGCAAGGGGCCCCTGCTGATCCTGACCGCGGAGGACTGTTCCGCGTCCGTGCAGGAGTTCGCGGAGAGGCTGGCCTCGGCAGGCGCACGGGCTCATGCGCACATTCACGCACCCTTGAGCGTCGAGCGGCTGTCCCTGGCCCTGGGGACGGGGCGCGTACAGGTGATTGCCCTGTCGGGCCGAAGCGGCCTGGCGGATAGGATAAAGGTCTTGCTTGGGGAAGGGGGACATGCCCTTGAACAACAGAATACGGGTTTATGAATTGGCGAAGATGCTGGGGAAGAGCAACAAGGACCTGATGAAGGTGCTGCAGGATCTGGGCGTCGAGGTGAAGACGCACATGAGCTCCATCGACGGCGAGACCGCTCAGCTGGTGGAGGACGCCCTGTCCTCTCCGGCGGTCGGGGCGAAGCCGGAGGCCGGGGCCGGTGGGGATGGGAGGAGGACGGTCGAGATCGGGGAGGGGGCCACGATCAAGGCCGCGGCGGAGAAGATCGGGGTCTCCAGCGCGGAGGCGGTGAAGGCCCTGATGAAGGCCGGCCTGATGGTTCCCGCGACCGCGCCCGCCGACGCGAAGGTGCGGGACGTCCTCTCGGGGGCCTTCGGGGTGGAGTTCGTCCTCCGGCCCGAGGAGAAGCCGAAGCCCGAGGACGAGGGGAAGAAGGCGGCCGGGAAGGGCTCGAAGCGGGACGCGAAGCCCAAGCCCGCGGAGCAGCCGGCCGTCCTGACGGAGCGTCCCCCCATCGTCACGGTCATGGGGCACGTGGACCACGGGAAGACGACGCTGCTGGACCACATCCGCCACGCCAACGTGACCGCGCAGGAGGCCGGGGGGATCACGCAGCATATCGGCGCCTACATCGTCACGCACGACAAGAAGCCGATCGTCTTTCTGGACACCCCCGGACACGAGGCCTTTACGGCGATGCGCGCGCGGGGCGCGAGCGTGACGGACATCGTCATCCTGGTCGTGGCCGCCGACGACGGGGTCATGCCCCAGACGCGGGAGGCGATCGACCACGTGAAGGCGGCGAAGGTCCCGATCGTGGTGGCGGTGAACAAGGTGGACAAGCCCGCGGCCAAGCCGGACCGCGTCCGCCAGCAGCTTGCGGATGTCGGCCTGGTCCCGGAGGAGTGGGGCGGCGACGTGATCATGGTGGACGTCTCCGCCAAGACGGGCGACGGCATCCCGCAGCTTCTGGAGATGGTGCTCCTGGTTGCGGAGATGCAGGAGCTGAAGGGAGACCCCGGGGCGTCCCCGTCGGGCGTCGTCGTGGAGGCCCAGCTGGACAAGGGTAAGGGTCCCGTGGCGACCGTCATCGTGCAGCAGGGCACGCTGCAGCGCGGCGACATCGTCCTCTTCGGGTCGGCGTGGGGAAAGGTGAGGGCCCTGTTCGACTGGGCGGGCAAGCCGATCAAGAAGGCCGGACCGAGCATCCCCGCGGAGATCCTGGGGCTGGACGAGGTCCCGCAGCCCGGGGAGACCTTCACCGTCGTGAAGAGCGAGCGGGAGGCACGCAGCGCCCTGGCGGACAGCCGTGCCCGCGAGCGGGACGCGGGGGCCCCGTCGAAGCGGGCGTCCCTGGAGGACCTCTACGCCCAGATGCAGTCGGGTCAGATCCCGCAGCTGAGCCTCGTGGTGAAGTGCGACGTGCAGGGCTCCCTGGAGGCCCTGGCAGCCTCCCTCGAGAAGCTGGCGACCAACGAGGTTGGGGTCACTATCGTGCATCGGGGCGTCGGGCGCATCGCGGAGTCCGACGTGATGCTGGCCTCGACCTCCAACGCGGTCATCATCGGCTTCAACGTCCGTCCGGACACTAATGCCAAACGGGCCGCCGAGGCGGACGGGGTGGAGATCCGGACCTACGACATCATCTACGACGTCATCGACGACGTCAAGGCCGCGATGAGCGGGCTCCTGGAGCCCAACCTCAGGGAGGAGCGCCTGGGCGAGGTGGAGATCCGGGAGATCTTCAAGATCCCGAAGGCGGGCAAGATCGCCGGCTGCCACGTTATGCAGGGGCTGGTCCGCCGCAGCGCGCGGGTGCGCGTCGTGCGCGCGGGGATCGTCATCTGGGACGGCAATATCGCGACGCTCCGCCACTTCAAGGACGAGGCCCGCGAGGTCAAGGCGGGGTTCGACTGCGGTATCGCGCTCGAGGGGTTCCAGGACTTCGAGGTCGGCGACGTCCTCGAGGCCTACGAGGTCGTCGAGGAGAAGCGTAGCCTGTAGACCGAGGCCGGGCGTCGGGACCGGAATGAAATAAAGGGGTGAAGGGGTTTGGGGACGTTTCGTATGGCGCGAATCAACAAGCAGCTCCAGCGGGAGATAGCCCTTCTGCTGGAGCACCGCATCAAGAACGAGGCCGTGAAGGACGCCATCATCACGGGCGTGGAATGTTCCCGGGACCTGGAACACGCGCGGGTGTTCTTCACCGCCGTGGACCCGGACCGGCGCGCCGCCCTCCTGGAGGAACTCCAGGGGGTAAAGGGGGTGCTTCGGACCCTGCTGGGCCAGGTGCTGACCCTGCGACATATCCCGGCGCTGGATTTCGTCCCGGACCGGAGCGTGGACTACGGGGAGAGGATCGACGGGATCCTGCACCGCTTGGGGCTCGACTCCCTTCCCGGCCAGGGGGCGGATGGCGGTTCGGAGGGGGAGACGGATGACTGAGCGTTCCGCGCCCTGCTTTGCCGAGGCATCCGCGCTTCTTAGGGCGTTCCCCCGCTGGACGCTGTTCATCCATCAGAAGGCCGACGGGGACGCCGTCGGGTCGGCGTCGGCGCTCTTCGGGGCCGGCGTGCTCCTGGGGCGCCGGGTGCGCTGGATGGGACCCGACGCGTCGCTTCCCATGTCGTACCGCTTCCTGCCCCACGCGGACGAATACCTTTCCTGCGAGGAGCTCGCCTTTGACGATACGGGGGAGCTCTATGTCTTTCTAGACTCCTCGAACGAGGACCGCGGGGTTCGGGGCGTCCGGGACCGCGCGCCGGGGACGGTCGTCCTGAACCTGGACCACCACGAGGACAACTCCCGATACGGGACTCTGGCCTGCGTCGATCCCTCCTGTGCCTCGACCACGGAGCTCCTGTACCGCCTTTTCAGGTCGGAGGGCTGGACGGTGACGACGGCGATCGCCGAGAGCCTGTACACCGGGCTCGTCACGGACACCGGGGCCTTCATGTTCAGCAACACGACGCCGCGGGCCCACCGCCTGGCGGCGGACCTTCTGGAGCTGGGGGTGGACCCGTCGCGGATCGAGGCGCGTATCTACCATAACCGCTCGCTGGAGGCCATGGCGCTCTGGGCGCGGGCCCTCTCCCGTATCGAGGTCTGGGGGAGGGATGGGGAGTTCTCCCTGGCGTGGCTCTCGCACGGCGACTTCTCCGAGACGGGCTCTCAGGCCACGGACACCGAGGGTTTGGTCAATCAGCTGCTGACGATTCGGGGGGTCCGTTTCGCCATGATCCTCTCCGAGCTGGAGCCGGGGCGGGTCAAGATCAGCTTCCGTTCCGAGGAGGGCACGGTCCCCGCCGCGGTCGTCGCCCGGAGCCTCGGGGGGGGCGGGCACCCCAGGGCCGCCGGGGCGACCCTGGAGGGCCCCGTGAAGGACGTCGTGCGAAAGGTTCGGTCCGCATTGGAAGAGCGCCATGCCGAATGGGCTGTTGCTCATTGACAAGCCGGAGGGCGTCCGGAGCACGGACTGCGTCGCACGGGTGCGGCGGGCCTTCTGCAGGGGGACGCGCGTCGGCCATGCCGGCACCCTGGACTCCACGGCCTCGGGGCTCCTGGTCGTCCTCGTGGGGTCCGCGACGCGCCTCTCGGACTACGTGATGCGGCTTCCCAAGGTCTACAGGGCGACGGTGCGCCTGGGAACGGAGACGGACACCTGCGACCGAACCGGCGAGGTGGTCTTCCGCGGCGACGCCGCGTGCGTGGACGAGGCCGCCCTCGACCGGATCCTGCCCGCCTTCTGGGGCATGAGGATGCAGCGGCCCCCCGAGATCTCCGCCCTGAAGGTAAACGGGGAGCCCTCGCACCGCCTGGCCCGTTCCGGTCGGGGCGGCGCCCTGCCGGAGCGGCCGGTGATGATGGAGAGCGTCCGCCGCCGTTCCGCGCTGGCGGATGGCCGTGTCGAGATCGAGGTCGTCTGTGGCAGGGGCACCTACATCCGCAGCCTCGCACGGGATATCGGGTCCAGACTGGGCTGCGGCGCCCACGTCGAGGCCCTGTGCCGCCTTTCGGTCGGCCCTTTTCGGGTCTCCGAGGCCCTGTCCGACCTCTCGGCGCTCGCTTTCGCGCCGCTGCGTTCCCCGAGGGAGGCCGTCGCCCCTTTCCAGCGAATCCTCCTGACGGAGCGGGCGGAGGCACGACTTCTGGACGGCCTTCCCGTGCCCCTGCGGGAGGCCGGCCGCTATGTCCCCGGGACCGTGGGGCTCGCGGGCGGCCTGTGCGTCGAGGGGGCCGGGATGATCGGCTTTGCCGACAGGGAGGTCGGCGAAAAGGAGGTCGGGGAAAGGGGCAGGGGAGAGATTCTGCTGCGGCCTCGTGCCAACATCTCCGTTCGGGATGAGGCGGAGGGGGCATGATCCTGGTCCTTGGGGCCTTTGACGGCTTTCATCGCGGACATGTCCGCCTTCTGGACCGGGCCCGGTCCATGGCGCGTTCCCTGGGCACGGACTGGGGTGTCGCGACCTTCTCCCCGCACCCGGGGCTCGTGTTGGGGACGATGCGCTCGACCCTCTTCACCGTCAGGGAGCGGGAGCTCATCCGGTGCGTCCTGGGGATCCCCCATCTAATCGTTCTTCCGTTCGACGAGCGCATGAGGAACCTTGCCCCCCACGATTTCTGGGCGGAGCTGAAATTCCTGGCGGACGTGGAGGGGGTCGTCGTGGGCAGGGACTTCCGCTTCGGGGTCGAGGGGATGGGGACGGCGTCGCTCCTCGAGGGGTTCTGCCGCGAGGATGGGACGGCGTTCTTCGCGGAGGACCTGCTGGAGCGCGGAGGAGGGGATGGGGAAAAAATCTCCAGCTCCGCGATACGCGGCCGAGTGCGGCGGGGGGATGTCTTGGGCGCCGCGGCCGACCTGGGGTACCCCTGGTTCCTCCGGACGGACGTCCTGCACGGGGACGAACGGGGGCGCAAGCTGGGGTATCCGACGGCGAACCTGGACATCGGAGGACCGAGGACGCTCCCTGCCGACGGCGTCTACGCCGTGTCCCTGATCGCCCGGGGGCGGTGGCGCTGCGGCGCGCTCTCGGTGGGCCGCAACCCGACCTTCGACGACGTCCGTGAGCGGCGCGCCGAGGTCTTCATCCTGGACTTCGAGGGGGACCTCTATGGGGCGGAGCTGGCCGTTTTTTTCCTGGAGCGGCTCAGGCCCGAGCGGTGCTTTCCGGATGCCGCGCGTCTGACGGAGCAGATCGCCGCGGACGTGGTGCGCTGCCGCACGGTTTACGGCGAGCGCATGAGCGCGGCCCCGGAGCTCTTCGAGGCCTTTCTGCGCTGTTTTCATTAATAATAATGGGGGCTTCGCCCCCAAGCCCCCACGCCGCTATCCTGATAGCGGCGGCCCCGGCAAGTTCCTTCCTCAAAAGCAGCAAGCTGGGGTACCACAGGGGGGCTTCGTGGATTAAATCAGTGTTTCCCTGGGTTCCGTCCGGGGTTCCCAGGGGACGCGTCCCCTGGGCGGGGTATGGGGCGGAGCCCCATGTCCGTTATCTCGAGGCTTTGGAGGTTTTTTATGCTGATCGACTCTCACTGCCATCTCAACTCCGACGAGCTGAGGGGGGACGCCGACGCCCTCGTCCGCCGCGCCGCCGAGGCCGGTGTCGGGCGCATGGTGGTCGTCGGCTGCGACCTGGAGGAGAGCCGGGAGGCGGTCGAGATGGCCCATCGTTTCAAGGAGAACGGCGTCTACGCGGCGGTCGGAGTCCACCCTCACGAGGCGTCCCGCTATGCGGACGGCCTGCCGGAGGCGCTGCGGGCCCTGGCCGTGGACGAGCGGGTCGTCGCGCTCGGGGAGGCGGGGCTGGATTACTATTATGACCATTCCCCTCGCGACGTCCAGCGCTCCGTGTTCCGGATGCACCTGGAGTGGGCGGCGGCCGTCCGGAAGCCCTTGGTGCTGCACGTCCGGGACGCGATGGACGATGCGCTGTCCATGCTGGAGGGGCTCGAGCCCGGAATGCGGAGCTCCCTGGAGCTGCTCTTCCACTGCTACAGCGGGGGCCTCGGGTACCTCGACAGGGTCCTTGGGCTCGGGGCCTGGTGCGCTATTGGTGGAGCCGTGACCTGGGCACGGAGCGACGAGCTCCGCGAGGTCGCCGCTCGGATCCCGGCGGACCGGCTGCTGCTGGAGACGGACTGTCCCTGGATGGCCCCCAAGCCGTTCCGGGGAAAGCTCAACGAGCCCTCCTACGTGCGATACGCCTACGAGGCCGTCGCTGTGGCGAGGGGCGTGACGCTCGAGACGCTGGCCGGACAGGTGGAGGAGAACGCCTGCGCACTTTTCGGATGGGGGTGTTCCCATGTTTGAGTTCCGGCTGGAGGCGGTCTGTCCCCGGACGGGCGCGCGTGCCGGGACCCTGACGACGCCCCACGGCGTCATCAGGACGCCGGTGTTCATGCCGGTGGGGACGCAGGCCACGGTGAAGGCGATGACTCCCCCCGAGCTCGAGGAGATCGGGGCCCAGATCATACTGGGCAATACCTACCACCTCTACCTTCGGCCTGGTGCGGAGCTCGTCGCCGAGGCGGGGGGGCTCCACCGCTTCATGGGCTGGAAGCGGCCCATTCTGACGGACAGCGGGGGCTTCCAGGTCTTCTCGCTCGCGCAGCTCAACAAGGTTACGGACCGGGAGGTGCGCTGCCGGTCCCATCTGGATGGCTCCGAACACGTGATGTCCCCCGAGTGGGCGATGCGGGTGCAGGAGCTTCTGGGCAGCGACATCGCCATGTGCTTCGACCAGTGCGGTCCCTTCCCGGCGACGCACGAACAGGCGACGGCGGCCCTGGAGCGCACCACGCTGTGGGCCGGGCGGTGCCGGGCCGCCCATACCAGGGAGGATCAGGCCCTCTTCGGGATCGTCCAGGGCTCCGTCTATGACGACCTGCGGCTGCGGAGCGTCCGGGAGATCACGGCCATGGACTTCCCCGGATACGGGATTGGCGGGCTCTCGGTGGGGGAGCCCCACGACGTCATGTACCGCATCCTGGACCTCCTGGACGGCGTCATGCCGCGGGAGCGGCCGCGCTACCTGATGGGGGTGGGCTACCCGCCGAACATCGTGGAGGGCATCGCCAGGGGCGTGGACATGTTCGACTGCGTACTCCCCACGCGCAACGGGCGCAACGGGACGCTCTTCACCTCCTTCGGGAGGGTCAACATCAAGGCCCAGAGGTACGAGCGCGACTTTGCCCCCCTGGACCCCGAGTGCGACTGCTATCTCTGTCGCAACTTCACGAGGGCCTATCTGCGGCACCTGTACCGATGCGGGGAGATCCTGGCGGCGCGCCTGTGCACCTGGCACAACCTGCGCGCCGCCGTGAGCCTCGCCGAGAGGGCGCGGGAGGCCATACTGGCCGGGACCTTCCCGGAGTTCCGGGAGCGCTTTCATGAGAGATTCCGGGACGGCGGCGGGGCATGAATACCCTTCGCGTCCCGGTCGATCCCTGGAACCCCGATCCCGCCGTCCTGCGGGAGGCCGCCGCGGTCCTGAGGCGCGGCGGGCTGGTCGCCTTTCCGACGGAGACCGTCTACGGGCTGGGGGCGAACGCCCTGGATGCCGATGCGGTCCGGGGCATCTATCGCGCGAAGGGGCGGCCCTCCGACAACCCGCTGATCCTGCACCTGGCGTGCCGGGAGGAGGCCGAGCGGCTGACCCGTCCGACCCCGCGGGCCCGGAGCCTCATGTCGGCCTTCTGGCCCGGTCCCCTGACCCTGGTGCTTCCGGCCCGACCCGTCGTGCCCGCCGAGACGCGGGGGGGGCTCGATACAGCGGCCCTCAGGATGCCGGACCATCCCGTCGCCGCCGCCCTGATCGAGGCGGCCGGGTTCCCGCTGGCGGCGCCCAGTGCCAACCGGAGCGGGCGGCCCAGTCCCACGGATGCGGACAGCGTGTGGGAGGACCTCGGAGGACGGATCGATATGATCCTCGACGCCGGACCCGTGTCCGTGGGGATCGAGTCCACCGTGCTGGACATGACGGCCGAGCCGCCGCTCCTGCTTCGCCCGGGAGGGCTCTCACGGGAGGCGCTGGAGGACTTTCTGGGCGTGCCCCTCGGCCGCCCGGAGGTCCCGAGCGCGCGGTCCCCTGGGACGCGCTATCGCCATTACGCGCCCTTCGTCCCGGTCCGGATCTGGGAGGAGGGGGCCCCGCTGCCCGAGGGGGTGGACCCCGGGCGGTGGGGGTTCATGGGGCTGACGCCGCCGTCCGCGCCCTTCGCGCGATCCCTCCGCTTCGACTCGCTGGAGAACTACGCCCGCGGGCTTTTTGCGGGGTTTCGTGCCCTGGAGTCCGCCGGCGTTCTCGGGATCGTCGTCCAGTGGCCCCCCACTGCGGGGGTCGGCCTGGGATTGAGGGACCGCATCCGGCGCGCGGCCCAGGCCGGCGCGGAGGAGGGGACGGAGGCTTCAGCCTCTTTGGGGTTGTGATTTCCGTCTTTTCGTGTAAATTAAAAAAACGTCTGCCGGAGGTACCGCAGCAGGAGGAGCTTTCGTTCTCGCGGGAAAGACGGGTTTGACGGGTTCAAGTCTGCGGCGGTCCAGCTCCATGTCCTTTTGTGCCACGTCGGTGCAGGGGCTGGGGAATACTTTCGCCGTCCTGGAGGAAAGAACGATGCGTTGGATTATTTTGGCGTTATCCTTGGGAACGTTTATACTGTCGGTGGGTTACAGTATGCTCGTGCTCTTCGGCTACATTATGGTGAGTTCCGGCGCCATGCCGCTGTGGCTGGTCGTAACCCTGACGATCGCCTCCGCCATCTTTGCCATGATCGGTGGGATCGCCGCCTTCAAATACAACCGGACGGGCAGCGTCTACTTGATGCTGGGCGCCTTGCTCTGCATCGTCTCTCCCCCCGAGTTCTGGATCTGTGGGAGCCTCTACCTGGTCGCCACGGCCCTCTGCTTTTTCCTTCCGCGCCGCTCCGATTTTCCGGACGATGGGGACGACTATGAGGAGGACGAGATCGATGACCCCGAGGAGGAGCTGACCGACCCTCGGGAACTGCGGCGGAGGCGGCGGGAACAGCCGGCGCGGGTTGCCTCCACCCCGCGGGAGAAGGAGAGGACGGTCCCGCTTCCCACGATGCCGGAGGAGCTGCCCAAGGTGCGGAGGCGAAGGACCTCCAAGACCTGCCCCACCTGTGGCGCCAACGTTGCGATCGACAACCGCTATTGTCCGAACTGCGGGTCCTCCCTGCATATCCCGGCTGATTCGGGCCCGGAGGGGCCCACGGTCCCCGAGTCGCCGAAACCCGCGGCGATCCCCCGCCCCGAGGAGCGGAAGCACGAGGCCGGCGGGCCCGTCCCGGACCGTGGCGTTCCCGAGGTTCCTCCTTCCGTATCCATCGCGGGACCGGCTGTTCCCCCTTCCGACGCGGCGGAGGACGGAGTTCCTATGGGGCCTGCGGAGCGAGCGGGAGGCCCGCTTTATCCGCCCGAGACGGAGGAGTTCCAGGTGACGACTCCGCACAAGGTGTTCGTCAAGCCCATGAGGGAGAATACGGCCGTCCCTACGCGTCCGCTGAGCATCGACCCCGATGCCTCCTACCAGGAGTTCTCTCAATACGCGCGGCGGAGGAAGCGGCGGACCCGTTCCCTGGGACGCCGGATTTCGGGGATTCTGATCCTGCTGGGGGTGATCGGGGGGACGACGTGGTTCCTCCTGGGGCTGCGGAAGCTGCCGGAGAATCAGCTTCCCGTGCGCCTTCCAGTCAAGGAACGCGTTGTGGAGTCCCAGACCCCGGTCTCGTCCCCGGTGAAAAGTGACGATTTCGCCCAGCCCGTCGGACGATCTGACAAGCTACCGTCCCTGACGATCCGGGAGAAGCCCGAGCGCGGCAGGGTGACGGGGTCGAACGTGAACTTGAGGGAGGATCACTCCACCGCCTCGAAATCCGTCGTGCGCCTGCAGACGAACGCCCAGGCAGAGATCCTCGATACCTGGGAGGGCACCTCCGGAACGCTCTCGGGCGTCTGGTATCGGGTCCGTACCGGGGACAACAGGGAGGGCTGGATCTACGGACAATATTTCCTGCCCATGGGGGAGGCTCTGCCCAAGGGGTACACGGACGTGCTGCTGAGGTCCTTCGGGGCCAACAGGACGGAGATGACTGCAGCTCTGGGACAGCCGGCTCGGAGCAAGGGGTCCTCCTTGAGCTGGCAGGGGCTGACGGTCACCCTGAGCGGCGATACGGTCGCCCGGCTCCAGCTCACCTCCTCCGGTCGAGATCTGGGGAACGGGGTCAGGGTCGGGATGACGCAGGCGGAGCTTCTCCGGACCATGGGGTACCCGTACCAGTTGGCCTCCGGTCAGTGGCGCTACGCCGAGCCGGACGGCCGGGGAATGAGCGTCCAGTTCGGGAAGGATGGGACGGTGAGGAGCGTTACGGTAGGCAAGCCGTAGCCTCCGAGCGTTTTTGACGGATAACGTTTTGACGGATGACGAGGGGCCCTGGCCGACCATGGCGGGGCCTCTTGCTGCCGAAAGCGGCGTGAGGGGGGAGTGAGGATGGAGGGGATGGGCAAACCGCCTTATACAATCACGGAAAAAGCGGCCGACTACCTGGCGAAGATCGTTGAGACCGTGACCCGTCTTGAATTGGGCACTGGCTTCAAGCGCGATATCCAGCTGCACCGCGAAAACCGCTTGAGGACCATCCATTCCTCCCTCGCTATAGAGGGCAATTCCCTCACTCTGGGAGAGGTGACCGCTGTCATCGGGGGCAGGGTGGTCGCAGGCGGGCAGGCGGAGGTCAAAGAGGTCAAGAACGCCTACGAGGCTTACGACAGGATTATGACCTTCAATCCTTATAAAATTGCCGACTTCCTGAGGGCCCACAAGCTGATGGCTCAGGGCCTGGTGAAGGAAGCGGGCCGGTTCCGAAGCGGCGACGTCGGCGTATTCGACGGCGGCACAGTAGTGCACGTCGGGGCAAGGCCGCAGTTCGTGCCGAAATTGATGTCGGACTTATTCTCCTGGGCGAAGGGCTCGGACCTGCACCCCGTGCTGAAGAGCGCGATTCTGCATTACGAGATAGAGACAATCCATCCTTTTGCCGACGGAAATGGACGTATGGGGCGGCTCTGGCAGACGCTCCTGCTGGCCAAATGGAACTCCATCCTCGCGTGGATACCGATGGAGTCAGTTCTTTACGAGAATCGACCTCAGTATTACAAGGCGATTGAGGACTCCCGCCGTGCCAACGATTCCGGCGTGTTCATCGAATTCACGCTTTCGGCCTTGTATGAAATTTTGAAGAAGACGAGCTCCGACTTGCTCGCTTCTGATCAAGATAACAAGCAAGATAATGAGCAAGATAGCGAGCAAGTTGGGTACGAAGAGAAAATCCTGGCATTTTGCGTCGAGCCGAGGACGCGCGAGGAGATCCAGGCCTTTGTGGGCATTGCCCACCGTGAGCGCTTCAGGGCCAAAATACTGAAACCGCTACTTGAATCCGGAATGCTTAGAATGACGATCCCCGATAAACCCAACAGCCGAAACCAGAGGTACGTCAGGGTCTGCGTCCCCCCGCCCCCAATCCTTCCAGGTCAGCGCTTCCCCTGAGGCTCGTCCCAGAAGGGGAAATAGAGGCGCAGGTGCGTCACGTCCTCCAGGGCCTTGTCCTGCCGTCCGGAGACGGCGGGCAGATGTTCCCATGTGCCGCCGTTTCGGCGACAGAGGACCAGGGGACGGCGGCCGTAGGTGCTCCAGAGGTCGGCCAATCGGTCGTCCCCCTGCGTCCCGGGGACGAGCGTGCCCTTGAACAGGGGGGCGGTCCCCTCCAGCATCGGCCGGCCGGGCAACGGGGCCAGGATCATCCACTGGGTCAGCTTCCAGGCATTCGACATCTCCCTCGACGTCAGGGCGTGGACGAGCGGCATGATCTGGATGCCGCCCACCGACCCGCGCGGGGAGGTCGCGATGTCGATGACCCCCGTATGTGAGGCACGGATTCGCCCGACCCTCTGGAACTCGGTCCCGCCGAAGCGTCCCACTCCGCCGATGGGGCGGACGACGCGGGCCGCCGTGCGGGGCCCGTCCTTCGTCCAGACGATCACACGCCCGCCGGGGCGATTCTCGATGTCCGCCATCCAGGCCCAGGGACGGTCCGGCAGGGAGGTTCGGATCACCAGGGTCTCCCCATCATGCAGAGCCCCGTCCAGGGAGCGCCTTGTCTTGTCCGGGGCCTCGATCTGGACGGGGGACCCCGTGACGGGGGCGAAGCCTCCGAAGAACCCGGTTCCCGCGGGGAGGTCGAGCGCGAAGAACGCGCCGGCCGCCGCCGCCGGCGCGACCGTCACCGCGGGGACGACACTGAGGATGCGGCCGCGGCCCTTCTCGACGTTCACCAGCATGTGCACGGCGTTTACGGCCGAGGCACAGACCGTGCCCGGCGTTCCCCATTTACTGGCCGTGTAGGCCGGCCAGTTCGTCTTGACCGGCAGCCTGCGCACCACCCCGAGGGGGATCGTCGAGCCGTCCGGCATGACGGCGCTGGCGCTCTCGCCGACGCGGCAGGGGATGCGCAGCTCCAGCACGCCCCTTTCGGCGGAGGCCGATAGGGGCGTCGACAGGGCGCACAGGATTGCAAGAAAAACGCAGAGGCACCCTTTCTTTATAGTTTTCCGGATCATCATAAAGACCTCCTTGTCGTGTACGCTCAGGGCAGGGGAGCCCACCAGACGGCCCAGACGTTGCAGAGCGCGTGGTAGACGATGGCGGGCAGCACGGAGCCGTTGCGGTGACGCAGCATCCCCATGACGAGACCGGGAAAAAAGGTCGCCAGCCTCAGCCAGGCTGGCACCGCCACGAGATGGGACAGGGCGAAGAGCAGCGTTGTCAGGGGAATTCCGCGCCATGGTCCCCATCGACGCACGGCGAGGGTCTGGAGCCAGCCCCGGAAGAAGGTCTCCTCGATGAACGCCGCAGCCACGCCGCCCCCCAGGAGGTTCAGTGCCCCGAGGAGGGAGGGGTGCCGGGGCCCGGGGCCGCCCCAGGCCTGTGGCCAGTTCAGGGAGACCAGGGTCAGGGGCGCCAGGGTCAGGACGAGGGCCAGGAGGGTGTCCCGCCACGCACCCGGCCCCATGAACCAGACCAGGCCCCAGTCCTCCTCGCGCTCCCCCCTCCTGCGGCACCACCAATAGGGGAGGTAGAGCATGAGGGACCCGATGGCCAGCCCGGTCAAGGCTGTGAAGAGGGATGCGCTCAACGATCCAGCCTCCGCGCCGCGCCCCTAAAGGGACTTGGAGAGCCCCTCGAAGAGCTTCCAGGCATCGTTGATGAAGAGGATGACGTCGATGCGGTGGACATAGAGGGCCCGGGACGCCTTCCAGAGCAGATAGATGACCGGGGTCGCCACGATGACGGCTCCCGTCTTGTAGAGGACCTTGGCGGGGATGGAGCCGAAACGCTCGAAGAGCACGTCGACCAGCCAGCCCGCGGTCATGAGGGCGAACCCAAGGATCCAGAACGACAGCCCCAGAACTGCCCGTGTATCGATCAGACGCATGGTCCATCCTCCCATCCTGCGTTTAGGAATTTTCTCTCACGCATTATAGCTCACTCCCAGCGAAATGGGCGAACGCGGCGGGGCCTATGGGGAGGATACGCACTTTTACCCCGTTCCCATGGGTTGGGCTTATGTTACAATGCCATACCGTACGAACGACAGGGCTCATGTTCCCGTGAAAGCCATGGAATGAAACGGGAAGCAGAGATGAGACGGTAAGCGGAGAACGCTTGGGGAGGAAGAGGACGTGAAGGGATTTTTCTCGAAGAAGTTGGCGCTGGGATTGGCTTTTGTGGTTTTGATGGGGGCGGGCCTGGCGTGGGCCGCGCAGACGCAGCCGGATCAAATGCAGTCGGATCAGATGCAGTCCGAGATGAAGGACGCTCCGAAGACCGACCCGGAGAAGGTCCTTGCGAAGGTTGCGGACCGGGAGATCCGGGAGAAGGATATCGATCAGGTCATTCGGATGATGGGCCCCCAGGGCGCTATGATGTATGACAACCCGCAGGGGCGCAGGGCCGTGCTGGATGAGCTCGTCTCCATGCACCTCTTTGCACTCAAGGGGGCGGAGGAGAAGCTGGATCAGACGCCGGAGTTCAAGGCAGCGCTGGAGACCTTCCGGAATCAGTCCCTGGCGCGCGCGGCGATCGACGCTTCGCTGAAGGACGTGACCGCCTCCGACGAGGACGCCAAGAAGTTCTACGACGAGCATCCCGACCAGTTCACGCAGCCCGAGCGGGTGCACGTCCGGCATATCCTGATCAGTGACGACGTGACGAGCGCTGACGCCATCGCGAAGATCCAGGCGGATTTGAAGGCGGGCGCCTCCTTCGATGAGGTGGCAAAGAGCTGCTCGCTCTGCCCCTCCGCCGCGCAGGGCGGCGACCTGGGCGAGGTCTCCAAGGGACAGATGGTCCCCGAGTTCGAGACTGCGGCCTTCGCGCTCAAGAACCCCGGCGACCTCTCCGAGCCTATCAAGACCCAGTTCGGTTGGCACATCATCCGGCTGGAGGACCGGACGCCCTCGTCCCTCGAGCCGCTTGACACGGTGAAGCCGCAGCTGCTCCAGTACCTGACCAACGAGAAGAGGAACGAGGCCTTCAAAAATGCGGTCGAGGGCCTGAAGAAGACCTATAAGGTGGAGATGCTGCTCCCCGAGGAGCCTGTGTCGGGGGACAAGAAGTAGCGGGGCTTCGGCGCGCGGTCCGAGTTGCCGTCAGGCTTGCATCGAAGTCGGGAGGTGGGTCCCTTGAAGAAAACGTTTACGGTGGCGGATATGGCTTGCCAGCACTGCGTCGGACGCATCAAGAAGGCTCTGGACGCCGCTGGTGTGACGGGTTACGAGGTCGTTCTGGAGAGTAAGGAGGTACGCGTCGAGGAGTCCCAGGCCACGGCGGCTGCGGCGGCACTCTCGGACGCGGGCTATCCGGCCGTGCCGAAGGATTGAATTACCGGGGGCAACTCCCGGTTAAGTGAAGAATGGCGTCTCTCCTATTTAGGGAGGGACGCTATTTTTTTCGTCCCTTTCGCCCGAGGTTTACGGTGTCCGCGGGGATGTCGATATGAAGCCGGGCTCCGTCCCCATAGGGGCGGATCTTGGCCTCGTCGGGCCGGGCTATGCTGCCGAGGGCGCGCCGGGAGGCGTCGAGCGTGGCGTCGTCGAAGGACTTCAACGCCCGCCGGGTGCCGCGCACGAGGTCGCCAAGGAACCCCTTCCCGTCGTCGTCGGAGACCGTGTTCGGCGCAAGGTGCTCCTTGAGCTGCTTCGCGGAAAGGCTTTTGTCCCGCGGCAGAAAGCTCTCGCCCCGGTCGCTGCGGGCCTGGGGCCTGTAGGCCGAGAGGTCGGCGGGCGCGCTCTTTCGGGCGGGCGCGCTGCGGGGACCTCCGGAGCTGGAGGGACGATTGCCGGCTGCGGGACCTGCCGCGTTTCGAGCGGCAGGGGGGAAGACGGGCGTTCGGTCCGTGTCGGCGCCGAGGGGGGGCGTTGTCGTATCCGCCGGCGCCGGGACAAAGGAGGCCGGCTCGGGGAAAGGGGCGGCTCCCGGGGTCGAAAGCAGGGGCAAAGGCGCCTCGGGCCGGATACCTCGGGTGCTCAGGAGGCAGAAAAATCCCCCCGCGGCCAGCGCGGCAGTGCAGACGAGGCTCGTTAGAATACGCCGAAGCGCCGAGGTTCTGTCCTTTTTCCGCATGGCGGCGTTTTCCTCCCTTTCAAGATCTTCTCGTCCTCCCGAAATTTACGGCGTCCGAAAGTGCACCGATACGATATCATATCAAAAAGCACGGCAAAACATTCCATTTCCGAGAGGAGAATTTTTTATGGCTTACGACTTCGACAGGGTCATCGAAAGGCGCGGGACGAACTGTTCCAAGTGGGACGCGGATCCCCGGATGATCGAGGGGGCGGACTATCCCGTCGGCTCCCCGCTCCCGCTGTGGATAGCGGATATGGACTTCGAGGTTGCGCCGGAGATCACAAGGGCGCTGACCGAGAGGGCCCGGCACGGGATCTTTGGCTACACGATCATCCCCGACTCCTGCTACGACGCGATCATCGACTGGGAGGCCCGTCGCCACGGTTGGAGGATCGAGAGGGAGTGGATCCAGTTCGCCCCCGGCGCGGTCCCCGCGGCGCACATGGCCGTCCAGGCCTTCTGCCAGCCGGGGGACCGGATCATTATCCAGCAGCCCGTCTATTACCCCTTCTTCCGCACGGTGCTGGACAACGGCGCCCAGATAGCCAACAACCCCCTGGTCCTGCGCAACGGGCGCTACGAGATCGATTTCGAGGGCTTCGAGCGCCAGGCGCGGGACCCCCGCACGACCCTCTTCATCCTCTGCAGCCCCCACAACCCTGTAGGGCGGGTCTGGAGTCGGGAGGATTTGGAGCGCCTCGGCGACATCTGCGCCAGAAACGGCGTCCGGGTGTTCGCGGACGAGCTGCACTGCGACATCCTGATGCCCGGCTGCAAACATCACCCGTTCGGGAACGTCGATGCCGTCTGCCGGGACAACTCCATGACGGTCATCGCGCCCAGCAAGACCTTCAACCTCGCCGGACTCCAGGCGACGGTCGTCATCACGCCCAATCCCCGGATGCGCCTCCTCTACGAGAACGTCCTGGCCCGGAACAGCATCCCCCGCCCCAACCTCTTTGCCATAACGGGACTCGAGGCCGCCTACAAGCACGGGGAGAGGTGGCTGGACGAACTTCTGGTCTACATCAAGGGGAACTACGATTTTCTGGTGAGCTATCTGGAGGAACGCCTTCCCAAGGTCCGGGTGATGCCGCTCGAGGGCACCTTCCTGGCCTGGATGGACTTCAACGCCCTGGAGCCGGACCCGTACCTCCTGCAGAAGCGGATGCTGACCGAGGCGAACGTGTGGCTCGACGAGGGGTGGGTCTTCGGACCCGAGGGGAACGGGTTCGAGCGCCTCGTGCTGGCCTGCCCCCGCAGCATCCTGGAGGAGGCGCTGGATCGCATCGTGAGGGCGTTCGGCAGGTAGCCCGGTCCCTTTCAGGGCCAATACGGCTTCTGCTGAGGCGGGTTCCAGGTAAGCGCTGATTTAATCATCGCTTACCTGGAAGGGGCCGCCCCGCGCTCCGGCTGGGGGGTGTTGGCGTCTGGGCTGTGGGGTCCGGCGCGGCCTGCACGGGCAAGGGCCTCGGCGGCGCTCGAGGCTCCCAATGTTCGGTAGAGCCTGAGGACGTGGTATTTTGCCGTGCTGTGGGCGATTCCAAGGTCCCTCGCGATCTCCCCGTAGCTCGCGTTCCTCCCGAGAAGTTCCAGAATCCGCTCCTGCCTGTCGCTCAGGACGGGGACCGTCGCAGTCTCCTCCTCCATTTCCGGCGGAGGCGCCGTATCGGTCCCCGCCATGGCCGCCCGGACCCGGACCGCAAAGTCGATCCAGAGGGCCTTGTGCGTTTTGTGGGTCCGCAGCAGGGCGTCGAGGATTGGGGCGAGGGCGGGCGCGTCGTCGATGAAGAGCCTCGGAAAATTGCAGAGCGCCCCGATCTTGAGCGCCCTTTTCATACAAAGGAGGCTTTTTCTGCGGTTCCCCAGGTTCCTGTGGGCGATCGAGAGCAGCAAGGATGCCTCGATCATGTCCAGTCGGCGCCGAAAATTCATCCCCAGCCTCAGCAGCTTCTCCCCGAACAGGACGGCCAGGGCGTCCTCCCGGACGGCGAGCAGCGCCCGTTCCGTGACGAAGTGCTGGTACATTCGGTACAGGGGCAGATCGCCGGTGAGGGGGGCGGCGTAAGTGTCGAGCCACTCCCGCGCTGCCGGGACGTCCCCATCGGCGATGCGGGCGGCGTAGCGCCAGGCCCGGAGGCTGGGGCGCAGGGGCAGGAGCCCCTCCCCCTCGATGCGCTTTTCCATCTCCGCCTCGATTTTGGAGGCCTCGTCCGCCCGCCCCATCCCCCTCAGGATGGCCGACAGGATCAGGTCCGCGGAGAAACGCACCTCCGCCCTACAGGGCTTCGTCTCCATCATCTCCTGGGCCCTCAGAGCCCGGAAACAGGCCTCGGGTAGGCGGCTGCTCTCGTAGAGGATCCCCGCAAGCTGGCATTCCAGCATGACCTGATGCTCGTTTCCCAAAAGGGGAGTAAAGGCCCTCCGCCTCCTGGCGGCCTGGACGTAGAGGTCGCGGCCCCGCGCCAGGTCCGAGTGGTCCATCAGGGAGCGGTGCAGCATGGGCATGGCCGCGGTGAAGGTCCCCACCCGGAGCTGTCCGTCGGGCAGGAGACGCTCCAGGTCCTTTCGTCCCTCCAGGAGCTCGTCCGTATAGCGGTCCAGGGGCCTGCGGAAATCCAGTGCCCGGAGCGCACAGAAGAGCTGGATGGCATCCCTGTCCGCTTTTTCCAGGGATGAGGAGATGTCCTTCGAGCTCCGGCTTTCCAGCTCTCGTTCAATCTTATCCATAAGCCGGAGGAACTGCCGGGCGTCCCCCTCCGCATAGTACACGAACGCGCATTGGGTCATTATGGGAAGGTTCCCCTCGAAGAGGTCCTTGCGCAGCTCCTCGCGTCCGTCGATCACGTATTCCCTGAAGAACGCGATGCGGTCCTCCACCGAGCTGGAGGCGGCGATCCGCCGAAAGGCCGCGCAGCAGGCGGACAGTCCCCTGGAGTCGGAGCATCGGATGTAGTGCGCGGCGGCGGCGTAATAGTCCTCCTCCTCGAAGAGCGCGTCGGCCACCTTTTTCTCGAGGGCATGAATTTCTTCGGCACTGCGGCTTTCGTTGAGCTTCTCCCTCAGAAAGTCCCGAAAGAGGTCGTGCAGGCGATAACGCCCGTTCCCCAGACGGGAGACGAAGGCCAGGGATTCGAGGATTTCGGCGCTGTCCGGTTGTCCCGTCAGGCGGCAACACAGCCGTCCGTCCAGCAGGGCGGGCAGGGAGACCTGCATCAGGAAGTCCCGAACCCGGTCGTCCCAGCTGCTCCAGATGTGAGCGTCCAGGTAGCGGCGCAGCAGCTCCTCCCCCTGCAGGGCTCCGTCGGGGGAAACTTCCCCCTTTTCCCGTTCCTCTCCCGGTGTCCCGCGCCCCATCAAAAAGGCCCCCACCGCTATGGGCCAGCCCGCGGTCCGCCTCAGGAGGTCGGGCGCCTGGTGGGGGGAAAGGCCGTTTCGAGTCAGAAGCCTTCGCAGTTCCTCCTCGTCGAAGGCCAGGTCTCGGGAGTCCAGGACAGTCATATCGCCCTTCAGGATGGCATCCAGGAAGATGTCCGAGGGCTCGTCCCGGCTCAGGAGAGAGACGGTGAACCCGGAGGGGAGGCGTTTCCGGAGCAGGGGGAGTGCCCGCGGCACCGCCCCGTCCCGCAGGTGGTGAAGGTCGTCCAGGACCAGGACGTACTTTTTTGTGTTGGGCAGGAGCAGATCCAGGGCGTCGAAGAGGTACTCCAGAAAGGGGGGCTTCACCCGCTCTGCAGCCCGGGCCAGCCTCCGGTTGGCCCTCTGGGCGAAGGCGAGCCCTCCCAGGAACTTGCGGACGAAACGGCCCTCGTTGTTGTCGTAGGGATCCAGCGTGATCCAGGCGTGCTTGTTGCGCTGCGGGGCCAGCCACTGCGAGACGGCGAGGCTCTTTCCGAACCCGCCGGGGGCCCCGACGTAGACCCAGTGCCCTCCGCGCTCCTTCGCGGCGTCCAGAATCGCGTTCACCCTCGCACGGGGCAGAATTCCCTTTCCTGCGCGGGGCGGAAGGAAGTGTTCCTCGGACATGGTCTATTCTCCCTGGATGTTCTTCGTGATGGATTCAAGCGTATCTTTGATTCCCACACAATTATACAGGAACGTGATGAGGGCTGAGGTCGGCGTTTTGGGGCTGGCGGCGGGCCGAAAAGTTTCTCTTTTGCGGAAAAAAGTTGCTTCTTTGGGCCGTAATCATGACCTCGGGTTATGGACGCTCCTCTGTGTGGAGCATAGAATATCGCGGACAGGGGGATTCGACCTCTGTCCGTATCCAGCCTTGTTATCGGGAAGGGAGTTTTTGTGAATGTTGAGCAAGCGTATCGGTGTTTTGTCGGTGTTGGCGGTTCTCGTGTTCTCCGCTGCGGCCTTCGCGGCCGTGCAGGATTTCAAGGATTTTACCGTGGATGTCCCGGACGACTGGACCGCGACGCAGAACGGCACGACCGTGGGGATTGTGGCCAACGACAACTCTGCGGCGGTGAGCATCACGGTGGACAAGCGGGATGGAATGGAGGCCAAGGACCTGGCTGCGGCTTTCGCAGAGAAGCTGAAGGGCTCGGAGCCGGTGTTTGAGGACGACGTGTACCATTTCGACTTCAAGAACGAGGCCGGCGTGGAGAGCAGGGCGATCCTGAGCGCGGAGGACGATAAATACATGATGCTCGTCATCACGGGGCAGAACCCCAAGCTGGAGGCCCTCATCGACTCCATACAGGGGAAATAGCCACAAGTAAGACAAGCGGGGGGATGTCGTTCTCTCGGGGCGTTCCGCCTTGAATATGAGGAACATCCGGGGAATATCGCGGACGGGCTTTACCGCCGTTGCGTTTGGATTGGGAGTTTGATGGGTACGGCGTGCGGTTTACGCCGTACCCGTCATTATTTTATGAGGTTGAGGTGGGAGGAAGGTGCGGAGATTGTTTGGTTCATGGAAAACGCGATGGGAAACGCGAGGGTCAGGGGGCTCGAAAGAAAACGGCCTCGAAAGGATTTTGCCTCTGGCGCGGGCCTGCGCCTTGGGCGCGGGGATGCTGCTGCTCCTGGGCGCGCCGTCGGACGCCGCGGCATCCGTTTTGATCAACGGCAAGCCGCTCGGGCAGATCGACGACATCGTGAAGGAGACGACCGGCTCGCGCGGGATCGTGAAGGAATCGTTCTTGAAGTTCATGAAGGCGAAGGACGGCAAGTTCCGGTTTTATCCCACCCGGAGCGACGACAAGGGGAGCCCGTCCGAGGGGGCGCAGGTCAACCTGGGGGACGACGGCGGGTACACCAACACGGGCCTCCACCCCGCCGTCGGCAAAAAGCGGGCCGAGGACGGCTCCCTCGTTGTGATGTATCCGTCCTCCAACAAAGAGGGCGTCACCCTCCGCTTCGCGCAGGTGAAGCCGGACGGGAAGGGTGGGCTCTCCGCGGCGAAAGGGGACTGGAGCACCACGGTCAAAGCGTCTGGGTACCCCTACGTCACGGACTCGGCTGTCGGGCTCTTCCCCGACGGCGAGGGGGGGCATGAGGTGTTCGTCGTCGCATACTACACGGCGGGCGGGGACCCGTCGGGGAAGGAATGCCCCGGGTACGAGCAGACCTACACCGGCTGGCTGGCCTACGTCGACCCCGTGGAGAAGCGCGTCCAGACCCAGTCGCTCGGGGCGATGAACGCTTATTACCCGTCGGTTCGCGTGGCGGCGGGCGACCTCGACCACGACGGCAGGGCCAACGAGTTCGCCTTCATCCGCACCGGCAGGGGCGACGACTATTATCTCGAAGTCTGTCGCGCCTCGAGGAGCGCGTCGGAGGTCGTCGAGGTGTCCCGGATACACGGGACCGGCCTCGGCAGCCGGGACGGGAAGGGCAAGAAGATCGACGGCTGCGACGTGGTGGCCGGGGATTTCAACGGCGACGGGAAGACGGAGCTCGCGGCGGTCTATGCCGACAAGTGGAAGAAGAAGGACGCCTATCCGACCGTTCAGACATTCTGGTGGAACGGTTCCGGCTTCAGCGACTCCAAGACGCAGCTGGATGACGACGATCAGCGGGTGGGCGGCACGTCGTTAACGGCGCGGTACGTCCCGTACTACGGGATGATCGCTTCTGCCGGCGACCTGGACGGCGACGGGAAGGACGAGATCGTCTTTTTGTCCGTGAAGTACGGGAATTGGGACAAAACTGGAGAGATCCAGGTCTCGGTGTGGGGGACGGATGGCGCCCTGGAGCCCGCGCGGAGATTCTGGCGCAAAACGGGACAGGTCCTCATCGGAGACCTCCCGGCCTACCTTTATCGCCAGGAGACGGAGACCCGCTACCTGCTCCGCAGCGCGTCGCTCGCGCTCGTGCCCCTGGGAGGGACTTCGGAGCGGGGGGCCCCGATCCGAAAGGTGTTCTTCTCGCTCTCGCAGGGCGATGATGATACTGAGTGGATGGAAGGGTACTTATCCGGCGACGAGGTGTGGTACCTGTCTCCCGAGATCTCGGGCGGCAACCTCACGGGCCTTTCCTCGCCCGTTCTTCACGCGCAGAGCGGCGCGGGACGCGCCGCGGCGCTCCTGCCCGGGGACTTCTACGGCGAGTCCGTGGCCCTGGGCGAGCCGACGCACCTGGTCTTCGCCGACGAGCGCAGCTACGTCGCGGAGATCCAGACGCCCCCCTACCACGTGGACTACGTCCAGGCCCCGTTCGAGGTCAACGGCGTCCGGCCGGAGCGGAAGTCCGTGATGAACCTGTCCTGGATGGGCTCGTCCGTCGCGTACTCGAAGAGCCAGACCGAGAGCAGCAAGGCCGACACGTCGTTCAGCGCGACCAGCGCGCTGGAGTGGGGGGTCAATGCCTCCGTCGGAGGGCGGTACAAGCTGATCGGCGCCAACGCCTCGGGCGGCTACAAGAACACGTCGGCCAGGGTCGAGAGCAAGGCCAACAGCTCCCAGGCGACGGTCGCGACGACCATCACCAGCGTCACGGACGGATCGGACAACGTCGTCCTGTACAAGACCGACCGGCACGTGTGGCGCTACCCGGTCCTCGGCCCCGCGCCCCAGGCCCCGGACGCGCCGCTCAAGGAGGGGGAGAAGCTCAACGGGGACCGCTTCATGACCTTCTCGCTCTGCGACGCGCCGACGATCGTCCAGGGCGACGCCGGCCAGAGCCTGCAGTTCGACGACTACAACCCCATCCACGAGGAGGGCAACCTCTTCTCGTATCCGACGAAGGTTGAGAACACGCCGTATTACGGCGACCTCCAGCGGGTGCTGTCGAACAGGCTGAACTCGGCCGTCGGCGGCAGGACGGTGCTGGATCTCGCGGTCTCGCAGGTCGAGTCCGACGTGTCCGGCGTCACCACCAAGTCGAAGAAGGCGGCGAACGGCTCGCTCAACGTCTCGCTCGGCGCGCCGAAGGTCTTCAGCGTCGGGGTCACGAGCACGGTCGGCTATTCCAACGAGCTGACGAACACCGAGACCTTCACCAAGACGTACCAGGAGTCCGAGAAGTTTACCGTGACCCTCAACAACGCGCAGCTCCCGTTCAACTCCAGTTACGTCAAGCACCTCATCGAGACCCAGCTCTACGCCGACGCCGCCGGAGTGATGAAGGTGGCCTTCGCGGTGGACTTGGCCGACAGCAACGCGCTGGTCTGGAGAAACGCGCCGGGCGGCCTCTACGCCGACAAGCCCGACCCCGCGCTCGTCCTGCCGGCGCGCTACAACCGCCGCGTCCAGTTGTCCGAGAGCGGCACGACCCGGGTGGTCTGGTCCGCCAACGAGGACAGGCTCTCGGCGACGCAGGTGCGCGGAATCGGGTTCCGGGACGAGGGCGCTCAGAGGTGGGCGACGTCGGCCCTCGTCCGCGGCAGACAGTACAAAATCCAGATCCCGCTCTACAACGCGAGCTTCAAGGACGCGGGCGATGTCGAGGTCGAGATGCGGCTGCGCGCTGGGGGCGGGGACACGGACCTGCGGACGCTGGACCGAAAGACCGTCCGACTCGGCGGTTGGACGCAGGGCACGGAGGCCAACAAGGCGACCGCCTCGTTCACGTGGACCGTTCCAAACGACCTCGCCCCCGGCAACTATGACCTGCACTTTGTGGTGGACCCGGACAACAAACTCGACGAGCTCCACGAGGAATGGGACTACAAGAACGATCCGGGCGGCAACAACGTCGGCCGCTATCCGATCGCCGTTCTGGCCGAGGAGCCGAAGGCCGCCGCGGGCCTGGCGGTCGTGTCCGCCCAGGCGGCCCGTGCGGCCGCGAAGGAGGGCGACTTCAGCATGACCTTCAAGCCCATCCGGTCGGACGACACGCGGGCCGAGCTGACGCTTCCGGAGTTCCGCGCGGAGCTCCTGAAGCAGACCTCGGAGTTCCGCGCCCATGCCACCATTCGGTACAGTGGCTCCGAGACGCTGACGAACCTGCGCCTGACGGTGAGCCGAATCAAGGGCGACGGCAGCGAGAGCCGCGTTGTGACGCGGACCATCCCGGCGATCTTCCCGAACACGGAGCGCAGCCTCTCGTTCATCGTGTCGCCGGGCAGGATGCGCGAGGGGACCCTGGCCGTCGACCTCGTCGGGGACAAGGGCGTGAGCCTCCACTGGCCGCGCGGGGACGCGAACGATCCGAAGGATCCTCCCGCGCCCGGCGGCAGGAGGAGCGGCGGCGGATGCGACGCGGCGGGATGGAGCGCTTTGGCGCTGGCCCTTGCCGGGGCATGTCCGTTCCTGAGAAAGGGGAGAAAAGATCGTGTTCGTGAGTAAAGGGAGAGGAAAGAGCGGCGGGGGCGTTTTGCCCCTGGCCG
>CAUPUB010000011.1:0-34961 GCA_963514535.1 uncultured Fretibacterium sp. | reverse complement strand
CGCTTCGCGCAACGTGAGGGACGCCGGGGACGAAGATCCATGGGACGTGTGGAACGCTCTTGTTGGACGCGGGATAATACAGGGGCGATGAAAAGGAGATGGCTGGAAAGAGGAAATGCGTTGTACAATAAAGACGGGCCCGGAAAAGCAAGGAAAAGGTCGATGGAAAAGGATGTGATAGTTTTGGATTCCAGAAAAACGCTACGCTGGACGCTCTACTTCACCGGAGGCATCCTTATCGTGCTGGGACTCTGGGCGATGACCTACCCCGTGGAGGCGCTGATGTCTCTGGCCCTTTTCCTGGGGGCCGGTTTCGTCCTTGCCGGCGTCAATCACCTGGTCCCCTGCTTTTCGCTGCGTGGGGACCCCATGTACCCACGCTGGATGCTGGCCCAGGGGGTACTGGACCTCCTGATCGGCATCGTCATGCTGACGCGCCTGGGGGTGACCGCCTTCATGATCCCCATCATGGTCGCGTGCTGGTTCTCCTTTACCGGCATCGTCCGCATCGCGACCTCCTTCCGTCTGAGGTCCCTAGGGTTTGGAAGATGGTGGGCGATGCTTCTGAGCGGTCTTTTGCTGGTGGTCTGCGCCTCCCTGATGCTCGCCTCGCCGTTCGTGGGTGGGATATCCGTCGCGCTGCTGATGGGGAGCGCCTTCGTCGCCTCGGGGCTCCTGATCGTAGGGGAGGCGCGCGGGATCTTTGCGTGAATGCGGCGTGACTCCGCGCGCGTTCTGTGATATCTTTGCATAGGCAAGCATTAATAAGTATCGAGGGCGCGCCCTTTGCGGGATGTGCGGAGGGTGCAGGGCCGGCTACGGCATGGTTGGCTGTAGTAGACCGTGAGCTGTAGTTGGCTGTGAATCGAAGGAGGTTTATGTTATGGCCAAGGAACTGGAGAAGATCGAGAAACTTTTGGGCAAGGATGCGGAGTTTTTGTTGGGGCACAAGTGCAGCGCCGTGGATTCCGGGATGCTGTCTCTGCCCGGGCCCGATTTCGTGGACCGCGTCTGGTCGATTTCGGATCGTCCCGTCCCCGTCCTGCGCTCGTTGCAGGCGCTGTTCGGGCACGGACGGCTGGCGGATACCGGCTACATCTCCATCCTCCCCGTGGATCAGGGAATCGAGCACTCCGCGGGGGCCTCGTTCGCCCCAAACCCTATCTACTTCGACCCCGAGAACATCGTCAAGCTTGCCATCGAGGCGGGATGCAGCGCCGTTGCCAGCACGCTGGGAGTCCTGGGGGCGGTCGCGCGGCGCTACGCGCACAAGATCCCGTTCGTCCTGAAGCTGAACCACAACGAGCTGCTGTCCTACCCCAACAAACACGACCAGGTGATGTTCGCCTCCGTGGAGCAGGCGTGGAACATGGGCGCCGTCGCCGTCGGGGCCACTATTTACTTCGGCAGCGACGAGTCCACGCGCCAGATCCAGGAGGTCTCCGAGGCCTTCCACCACGCCCATGAGCTGGGCATGGCCACCATCCTGTGGTGCTACCTGCGCAACTCCGCGTTCAAGACCAAGGAGAAGGACTTCCACGTCTCCGCGGACCTGACGGGTCAGGCCAACCACCTGGGCGTCACCATCGAGGCGGACATCATCAAGCAGAAGCTGCCCGAGAACAACGGCGGCTACACGGCGCTTTCCTTTGGAAAAACCTCGAAGGACGTCTACGAGAAGCTGACGACCGAGCACCCCATCGACCTGACCCGCTACCAGGTGCTGAGCTGCTACGCCGGACGGGCGGGCCTGATCAACTCCGGCGGCGCGTCGAGCGGCGATACGGACCTGGCCGAGGCGGTGCGCACCGCGGTCGTCAACAAGCGCGCGGGCGGCATGGGGCTGATTCTGGGCCGCAAGGCCTTCCAGCGCCCGATGAAAGACGGCGTGCAGATCATCAACGCCGTGCAGGACGTGTACCTGTCCAAGGAGGTCACAATCGCGTAGCGCCATTCCCTACCGAACGAAAGCGCATCGCAATGAAAAGTGTCACAAGAAGAGGGCGACCCGAAACGGGGGGCTCTCTTCTCTTTTTATTTTTAAGAATCGTTTTAAGAATCGTAATGGCGAGGCCATGGCTGGACTCTGAGGCGGATGGGCTCAGGATACATCGTCTGAAGAGATGTCCTCCGATGGGAAGAAGCGGGAGAGCAGTCGGGGCTTCAAGGAGCCCCAGATTCCCATTGGAAGCCAGATGATGAAGAGCACCAGGGCGATACCGTAGATGACGAGCCGCAGAGAACCTGCCACCCGAAGGAACTCGGGAAGGATGGTCAGACAGACGGCTCCGAGAATGGGGCCCGCCATAGTGCTCATCCCGCCGAAAATGACCATGATCAGCAAATTGATGGATTCGTTGATCGTGAAGGTCACCGGGCTGACAAAGAGAATGTAATGCGCGTAAAAGGCCCCGGCCATTCCGGCAAGCGTCCCGCCTATCGTGAAGGCAAGTACCTTGCTTCGCATGGAATCGACCCCAATCGACAGGGCGAGCTCCTCGTTCTCCCGAACTGCAATCATGGCATCCCCCAGACGGGAATCGACGATACGCCGGAGAAACCACACAACGCCAAAAACCATGATCAGCCCCAGATAATAATAGTGGGTGCGGGATTCGAAGATCAGGGTCAATCCTGGCAGCGGGATCGGGGTGGGCCTGGGAATCCCTGCGATACCCATAGGGCCGTTAGTCACGGGGATCCAGTTGTTCAGGACCACGGTGACCAGAAGTCCGAAGAAAGCCGTCGTGATGGCCAGAACATGGCCCCTGAGGCGCAGGACCAGAATGCCCAGCAGGTACGAGGCCAAACCCGCGAAGAGTCCGCCCAGCCAGAATGTCCACCAGAAGGAGAGGCTCAGGCGCGTGCTTGCCAGGGCGGCGGCATAGGCGCCGATGCCGTAGAAGGCGGCATGTCCCATGGAGACCTGCCCGGAGAATCCGACGATCAGGGCTAGGGAGAGTGATAGGACCGCGTAAATCTCGGACATGACGAAGATGTGCAGATAATAGTCCAGCGCAAAGAGGCGCGGAAGGGCACAAAGGGCTGCAAGCAGGGCCAGCAGGAATACGGTGCGAAGCTGTCCGTTTTTCATGCCCGTCCCCCTCCTGTCAGTCCCTGGGGCCTGAGAATGAAGAGAACGACGAGCAGCAGGAAGGGATAGGCGTCCTTATAGGCGTAACTGATATATCCGCCCCCCAGGCTTTCCAGGAGGCCGATGAGGACGGCGGCGAATATGACCCCACCGATGTTACCGAATCCCCCCAGGATGACGATGACGAAGGACTTTAGAACCACCGAGAGCCCCATCTCGGGAGAGACGAAGAACATGGCCCCGACCATACTTCCAGCTGCCGCCGCCAGGGCCCCTCCCACGGCGAAGGTTATGGCGTAGATCCGTCCGACATTGATGCCGGCGAGCTGTGCTGCCACTCGGTCCTGAGCGATGGCCCGCATCGATTTACCCGTCTTCGTGTATCGGATGAACCAGGCGAGCAGGAGGACCAGCAGAATGCTCAGAGCGAGGATGGCGAGACGCTCACCGGTGAGATGAAGCCCGAACACTCGAAATCGGACCCGTGCCAGGCCGGACTCGATCTTCTGCGGATCTGCGCCGAAGAAAAAAAGCGCTGCGTTGGCCAACGCTGTCGACAGTCCGAATGAGAGCAGCATACTGTTGATGAGGGGTTTGCCTACGATGGGACGGAATACGGTACGTTCGACCAGGATGCCGAACAGGGTCATACCTCCCATGGCGATGAGCATGGCGACGAAAAAAGGGACGTGCAGGAACCGGACGGAGAAAAGGGCCATGAACGCCCCCAGCATGTAAAATTCCCCATGGGCGAAGTTTGCCACCTCCAGAATGCCGAAGATCAGGGATAGCCCCAAGGCGATCAGGGCATAAATACAGCCCTGGATGACACCGTTCAGCATCTGCTGGAAAAAAACCGTCATCATGCGGAAACCCCTCTTTTCCGGAAAGTTTTCTCGGACTGTGCGCTCCTTCGCTACTCTGCTGCGATCGGGCCCGCGACAATCTCCAGTTTGCCATCCTGGAACGTAACGATGTACTCGCTGATGATCAGCTGATTTTTAGCATCGAAATGAGCCTTTCCCTGAGGCCCTTCATATCGAATGCCGGCCAGGGCCTCACGGATCTTTGCAGGATCCGCTGCCTGTGCCTTATCAATGGACAGGGAGATCATTCGAGTGCAGTCGTACCCGGCCTGGGCATATTTCTCAGGGTCGAAGCCGTAGCGGGCCCTGTAATCGGAGACAAATTTCTGGGCCTCGGGCGTGGGGATGACGGCAGCGAAGCGAGTGGCCCCGACGATTCCGTTCGAGTTCTCCCTGGCGAGCTCCTGGAATTTGGCGTTGAAGGTCCCGCTGGTCGGGTCCAGGATCAGCATCTTTCCCTCAAGACCCATCTCATAGTACTGGGCCACCACCCTCGAAAGATCCAGGGTCTCGCCGAAGAGACAGAGCCCGTTGGCCTCGCTGGCAGCAAGGCGGGTGACAATCGGATAGTAGTCGGTCTCCCCCTGATTGAAATATTCCGTGAAGACTACCTTTGCCCCCAGCTTCTCCAGATCCTTGTTGAAGGCCTCGACGGATCCACGGCCGTAGTCCGTATTGATGGCAATGTACGCCCATTTGTCGATTTTCTTTTCCTGTACGGCCCAGCTCGTGAAGGCTCTGGCAATCATGGAGGAGTTGTCGCAGCCGCGGAACATCCAGATGTTTCCCATTTCCGTGATCTTGGGTGCGAGGGATACAGGGGTGATCAGGGGGATTTGGGCCCGCTGCGCCACGTCCATCATTGCCAGAGTGCACGAGCTTCCGAAATCCCCAATAACGGCCACGACCTTCTGCATTCCGACCAGCTTCTCCATGGCTGCCACCGCTGTGGCGGGAACACCCGCGCTGTCCTCGACGAAAAGCTCGACGGGAGCCCCCAGGACGCCTCCTGCGGAGTTGATTTCATCTACAGCCATCTTGATGCCGTTCAAGGTCAGTCCGCCATCGTAGGCGATGGGACCGGAGGTCGGAAGGACCACCCCGATGCGGATGGGCTCCGGACCGGCCCAGCCTGCGGACGCCCAAAAGAGGGAAATAACCGCCAACATCACCGCACGCAACCAAAAAACTTTCTTCACCTCATACACCTCCTCAATTTTTGGAACAACCCAATATAGGTACCCCCACAGCGGCGCCTGTCACACCCCAAGGTAGAAGCGGCGGACCCTCTCATCCGTCAGAAGCGATGCACCCCTTCCAGAAAGGGCGACCCGCCCCATCTCCAGGACATAGGCGTAGTCCGCCAGGGACAGCGCCATGAAGGCATTCTGTTCAACCAGGATAACCGTCGTTCCTTCGTCCCGTATCGCCCTTATGATATCCATAACCTTTTCGACGACGATGGGGGCCAGGCCCAGAGACGGTTCATCCAGCAACAGCAGTTTGGGATTGGGCATCAGTGCCCTTGCGATGGCGAGCATCTGTTGTTCGCCGCCGCTCAGGCTTCCGGCCAACTGGTTCCGGCGTTCTGCAAGGATGGGGAAATGCTCGAAGGACCAAGCCAGGCGTTCCCGGACCAGGGAAGCGTCGGAAACGGAGACGGCTCCCATCTCGAGATTTTCCAGGACGGTCATCCTGGGCCAGACGCGGCGTCCCTCGGGACACTGGGACAGGCCATGAGCGACAATCCAATCCGAGCTTTTTCCCTCCAGGCTCTGCCCATCAAAGAGGACCTTCCCATCAAAGAGGACCTTCCCGCCCGTTGGACGAAGGACCCCGGACAGGCACATCATCAAGGTGGTCTTTCCGGCCCCGTTGGAGCCTATCAGGGTGACAATGGATCCCTTTTCTGCTCTCAAGGAGACCTCATGAAGGACTTGAGACCTGCCGTAATGCACATTCAGTTTTTCGACCTCAAGGAGCATGAGAGTACCCCCTGCCCAGATAGGCTTCGACGACCAAAGGATCCCTGGCAATCTCCGAGGGCAGCCCCTCCGCCAGCTTTTCACCATGATTCAGCACGACCACACGATCTGAGATGGAGGCAACCAGGTTCATGTTGTGCTCAATCATAAAGATGGTAATCCCCCGCTCGGAACGAATCCTCAATATTATGTCTCTGAGCTCGTCGGTTTCGACGGGATTAAGTCCGGTAGCGGGCTCGTCAAGGAGCAAAAGCTCCGGATCAGTCGCAAGAGCCAGGGCAATGGCCAACATGCGCTGTTTACCGTAGGGGATGTTTTTGACGAGACACCTTCTCAGGCCAAAGAGGCCGGTAAAATGCAGAAGTTCGTCGGTACGCTCCTTTACATACTCCTGTTCTCTTCGGCTTTGTTTCCCTTGCAGCAGGATATCGGGAAAGCTCGCGGTACGGCAGGAAGAAAAGCCGATCCTGACACTTTCGACGACGTCGATGTCCGCGAAAATGTTGGTCTTCTGGAATGTCCGTACCAGCCCAAGGGCGGCGATTCGATGCGGCGGAAGATGAGTGATGTCCCGACCCTTGAAGACCGTATTCCCTTCATGGGGCCGCAAAAAACCGCTGACGAGGTTGAAAAAGGTTGTTTTCCCCGCCCCATTGGGCCCGATCAGGGAAAGGATCTCCCCCTTGCCCACCTTTAAATCCACCTTTTCGACGGCCTTCAACCCTCCGAAATGAACGGAGATTCCCTTTACCTCCAACATGTCACTCCACACCTTTCGGACCGGGGATTTCCTCTCGGACCTCTCTGAGAAAGCGTGCGGATTCCTCAAAACGCCCCTCGAGGTCGAAAGAGGGCCCCACAATGCTCAAGGTTGCTACGAAGTTGTCGGAGCCTGTTGCATACGGCTTAACAATCTGGTCCTTCCCGATAAAGAGATATGGGGACGCTCCTCATTATAAACCTCTTCCAGGTTACCGCTGCTGTGGCTCTACAGTTTTCCCTCGTATAGATAGCGGAACAAATCCGCATTGGAGAGTTTTTCAAGTCCCAGACTACGCAGCGTGCGTTGTCGTTCGTTTAGATTGATTCCGGAAAGGGACACGGCAAGGGCAGCCACAGCCTTATTGACGGGGCATGGAATTTCATAGCGCTCCAGAATTTCGATGAGAGGCAGCAACCCGAAGGGGACATCCTCGGTGAGATAGCGGTGATCAAACGTCTTTGGCAATTTGCCCAGGGAAAGGCCAGGGTGGCTGCTGACAATTTCAGTTAAGGTCTCTCCTCTGACACCATGGTAGCTGTACCAATCTCTGACGAGGAACTTCCATTCCTCCAGGGATTGGAATACTCCTTTTTCAAGCAGCCTCATGCGTTCTGCGTTCATATCCTCATTGACCCTGGCGACTGCCTCGCTCATAGCGCTCAGGTATTGTCCATCATGATAGAGCAGTACGTCCGCTTTTCTATCTACATAACAGGCATTGAAGATGACCGTCGTTGCATGAAGGGACGGGTTGGGGTTGGAAATGCCGGTTTTGATGATGTTTTCGAACGCCACAATCTCGGGATAAAGCGTCTTGAGCTTTTCTACCATGGACGTCGTCGATTTTCCAGGAAACGAAGCTACTCCCAGTCCATGTTTATAGCCCCCGGCCCAAACTGTCGAAGGACTGGTTTTAAATCCAGCATAAATTGTGTTGTTCATCTCGGCAATTTCGATAGACTCGTGGTTGCCATTCTCTTTAAGAATTTGAGCGAACTCCAGGCTGCCGTACATGTACCCCGAGGAGAGGTAGACGCTTTGTTCCTTTTTTAAGTACGGAGCGCAGACCTTTGCGGCTCGAGCCTCCGCATATGCCGGAACGGCAACGATGATAATCTCCGCACCTTCTAAAGCGACAGCTATGTCCGACGTGATCGTATTGATTTTTGCAAATCCGCTGGGCAGGCCATTTCCCTCGCAGACTTCCAGGTTGACTCCGCCCAGTTTTTGTATTTCAGTGATCGACTCCGAGAACTCCGGGAATTCGTACAGCGCGACATCGTGTCCATTCAAAGCGGTGTGTGCGGCAGTCATGAAACCGCAAGCCCCCGCGCCGACAACGGCAATTTTCATCAAGATATAGCTCCTTTCCTGAAAGGCTCGAACCCAAAGACTATAGTGTCAAAATGAGGCGGGCATGAAAAAGCGCGGAATGAAAAGGAAAAGCTCGGGAAAAAGAATGCCCAGGACAATGACCGCGATCGTGAGAAAAATCATGGGGAAAATGGCCAGGAAGGCACGAGGCGTACTGATCTCCCCCAACTGAGACGCTATCAGAAGGCAGATTCCGTATGGGGGCGTGATCAACCCCAGGGAAAGGGTCAGGTTGACAATGACCCCCAGGTGCAGCGGGTGTATCCCTACGCTGTCCCCCATCTTTTGCAAAATGGGAAGAAAAATGATGACGGCGGTCAGAGGGCTTAAAAACGTCCCGACAATGAGCAGGAAGAGTACGATCATGGCATAGACGCCATAATAGCTGTGGGTCAAGGACAGAATCCAGTTTGCCACCGTCGCGGGGGCATTCAGGTAGGCAATGAGCCATCCGAAAATGCTGGCATTGGCAACGGCGAACATGGGAACGGCGTACCCTATCAGAGAATCGGCGAAGACTGCGGGGAGATCCTTGATTCCGATGTGACGATACACGATGAGAATCAGGATCAATCCAAGTAAGACTGCAATGGCGGCAGCCTCAGTTGCCGTAAAGTACCCAAAGGTAACGCCTCCAAGGATGACGAACGGCAGAGATAAAGGGGGAAGGGCACTGGCAGTGACCTTGAGGCGCTCAAGATACCCCTTCCTCTCCAGAGAAGGGTAATTTCGTTTTCGCGCCAGGCAATAGGTGTAGAGCATCTGGGCAATACCGATCAGGATACCTGGGACGATACCGGTTAAAAAGAGCGCGCCTATGGAAAGCTGCCCCATTGCGCCATAGACGACCATCAGGATGCTCGGAGGGATGATTCCGCCGAGCGTTGAGGATGCCGCCGTGATCGCTACGGAGAAGTCCACGTCGAAGCCGGCTTTTTTCATGGCGGGGATCAACATGGCTCCAATGCCAGCCGTATCTGCGGAAGAGGATCCGGAAAGCCCTGCAAACAGCATACTGACCATGACGTTGACATGGCCCAGGCCTCCCTTGATGTGTCCGACCCATGCATCCGAGACCTTCATCAGACGATCGGTAATCCCTCCATCGTTCATGAGCCTGCCGAGCAGCAGGAAAAACGGTACGGCAAGAAGAGGAAAAGAATTGATTCCGCTGAACATCTGGTTGACGATTGACGTGAAGGGCAGCCCCAGCTGGATCACGGTAAGCAGCGAAGATAACCCAAGGGCAAAGGCAACGGGAACCCTTATGGCAATAAAGAGAAAAAATGAGCCCAGAAGAAAAAGTAAATGAGAGTTCATGGAGTTTCCCCTCCTTCCTCCTGTGGGGCTCTAAAGTCCTTGATGTCGATTAAAAGGTTTTCCACGTTGAACGTGAGCATGAAAAAGGCGCTGATCGGAAGTGACACAAAAAGCCAAAATCGTGGAATCTCAAGAGCCGTGGTCAATCGATACCAGCCGAGAAACGCGAACCTGGCCCCTCCCCAGATCAGAGAGAGAATGAAGGCCATCACAAGCAGATCGGAGAGGATGAGCACCCCCTTATTTAATTTGACATGACGCACAGGAATGAGATCCACCATGTAATGGCGCCTCATCGATAAGGCGACGGCCGACCCTGACATGACGGACCAGACAAAGGTCAAAAGAGCAACTTCTGAGGTCCAGTCCATGGATACTCTTAGAATGTTTCTTGAAATGACCTGCAGGAAAACTACAGCCACGAAAGCGCTTAAAAGCAGCGTACCCCACAACAGCAATATTTTTCGCATCAAAAAGTTGAACTTGCGAAGCGCCTTCAAGAGCTCACCTCCTCTACAACAGGACAAGCGGTTTTTTGGGTCAAGTTCCTTCTGGAGTGGGAGTTGCAGGCGGCAGGAAAATTTTCTGACGCCTACAACCTTGTTTCAGCGATCTCGAACCTCTCGCATCAGTTTCAGCAACGTAGTAAAGCCGCCGCTTTCTGCAAGTTCATCCTGCAGAGGGGCATAGAGCTCGATAAAAGCATCCTTATCGACTTCGTTGACGACAGCAAGTTTTTTGTCGATCATTTCCTGCAACAAACGCTCATCATATTCCAGGCCTTTTGCGGTCACGACAGCTCCGGCCTCCGCTCCGACAGCGGCTACGATTTCTCTGTAAGACGGAGGAAGTTTATTGTAGGTCGCCTCACTGATAAACACACCGGAAATCATATATTGATGCTGCGTCTTGCTGTGGTACTTGGCAACTTCATAAAGTTTGCTGCCGTAATAGCCGCTGATCGTCGATTCAAAGGCATCGACAACCCCTGTCTGGATTGCGGAATAAACCTCTCCCCAGCTTGTCGGGGTGGTAATGGCGCCGGCTCGTCCCCAGATTTTGCTCTCAATCGGAGAGCCTGGAACACGCATCTTCATCCCCTTCAAATCATCGGGAGTCCTGATAGGCTTGATTCTGTTGGAATATTGACGTGTCCCCCCTCCACCAAGGGCCAAAAGCCTGATCCCTAAATTGCGATCTTGGAAAAGCTTTTGAAAATAGGCCAAAACATCGCTATCCCTTCCGGTCACCTTGCGAAATTGATCATAATCTCTGAAAAAATAAGGATAGGACAGAACTACAGCCTCTGGGACCATGGACGACAAGACCATCATCCCTTCCAGTCCGAAATCAATGGTCCCCATGCTGATCTCATCAAGGATCGCTTGAGAGGTCCCCAAACTGGAACTATGGTAGAGGGTGACGTTAACCTTCCCCTCCGTCCTTTTGGCTATCTCCTCAATCATATAGTTTGCAGCGTCAATCCACGGATGAGGAGGAGTTGCCGTTACAGCCAGCCGAAGTTCGTATTCCGACGCAAAAACAGGAAACACAAAGCTTAAAAGAATAGAGACAAGAAGAAATATGAACACAACCTTTTTCATGGTGCTGCTCCTTTCTCTCATTTCTGATAAACATACTGATAATTACGATAAATTTGAACGGCGGATACTGCTTCGTATTAACAAGACGATATTCCTATGCTTTCACCTCCCTGGGTAAGGCAGGGGGTATCGGTTTCCTTGAGCCGGGATAAGTGGATTTCCCCTCCTTCTCTAAACTGCGCTGCCGATCCAGCCGCAAAAACAGGAGATGCTGGAGCCCCTCGAGATCCTTTGCTTCCAGGCATTCCAGCATTGCGTTATGGATTTCAAAGCTGTGCTGCATATACCCATACTTATAAAGCCAACCGATGAAGGACAACCGGATCTGATAGGAGAGATTCACCAAAAGCCTCCGGGTCCAGAGACAATGCTCTTTGGCAAGAGCATGAAGCTGGACGTGAAACTCCATTTCTTTTTCCAGGAACCGGTAGACTTTATTGGCGCTGTCCTCTCCTTTAGCAATCTCTCCCAATTCATCATTAAGCTGTACGGCAGAGAGAAGATCCGCTTCACAAAAACTGTTGCACCTTATTGCTGTTTCAAAAAGCGAGTGCTCCAGGAGTGTTCGGATGGTATTGATCTCTATAATTTCCTCCTCGCTCAAATCTGCCACAAACCACCCCTTGTATTTGATTGAAACGATGAATCCCTGAGCTTCCAGTTCTTTGAAGGCCTCTCTTATAGGAGCCCTGCTGATATTCAAATCGCGGGCAATCTCCCGTTCATTGAGCCGACTTCCCGGGGACAGAGTCCTGTCCTCGAAGATCTGTTTCCTGACATAAGAAATAATGGTTTCTTTGAGGTCATCAAAAATTTTTTGCACTGTTCCGCCCCTGTTGCCTCTAATAGAATGAGATAGAATGAGTGTATGGTCGACCGGTCGACCATACACTCATTCTATCAGAGGCGATGATATAAATCAACTTAAGTATCAAGCCCCCAAAAACCAGGGAGTGGGGGGCCTCGTGGGGCTTCCCATACTTCCACCGGTCGGGTATGATGGCTTGGATGGGTTCCTCTTCTATGAGCTTCGGAAGCGCCAGGCGACATAGGGATGGGGGAGGAGGGGTGTCACGGCCAGGCAACTTTGGAACAAAGGCGCAGCGTGTTATACCCGCCGGGAAAGGGGTCCTAGCCGGGCAGGGCCGCTCCGTAAAGGTGGACTGGGGGTCTCCGGGCGGCACAAATCCGGGTTGAGGCGGCACAGGTGGAGGGCTACGGAGACCTCCACCTGCTTCTCTGGGGTCGAGAGGTCGCCGGTCAGCTCGCAGATTCGCTCGTATCGATAGCGGACGGTATTGTAGTGAACCTGTAGTTCCCGTGCGGCCTCCCTCTGGTTCCAGCCGCACCGTACCAGCGCCCGGAGCGTCTCGAAAAGCTGCGTGTCCTCCTTAAGGCCGCCCAGGCGGCTCATGCAGAACTTCCGGGCCTCCGTGCTGTCGGCGATGGGCGACAGGATGGTGAGGATGCCGAGCTCCTCCCAGAGGTACAGGGCGTTGCCCCCGCAGGTGGGGCGCATCATCTCGATGGCCTTGCGGGCCTCCTCGTAGCTCTCCTCACAGCCCATAAAATCTGGCTTTTCGTCGCCGCAGCCCACCGTGAGGGTGAAGTTCGTCCAGGAGTGTACCTTCTTTCGAACGATCTCGACTATGCTGCGGAGCCGCGACAGAAAGTCCATGTTCCGTCCCGGCGTCGTGAGGAAGACGATGGAGTCGCTCATCGTGGAATAGGGACACTCCCGGAACACGGCCCTCATCTCCTGTTTGCAGAGAGCATAGATGCGCTGGCGGGATTCGTCGAGCTCCCGAGTCTCGTGCTTCGACATCGGCTGTCCGAAGCGGCGCTTGTACTCGTCGATATCGAAGATGACGCAGCGGACGGGCCCGGACAGGTCCCATCCGAATTGACGTCCCCGGTTCAGGAGCTCCTCGCGGTATCGGATGTTCCGGGTAATCAGGTCCTGCACGAACTCGTCCCGATAGCGGGCCTCCACCTGCCGGGCGGCGATGTCCCGCTGGAAGCTGAAGAGCATCGCGGTCTTGGCGTGTTCCAGGACAATGCGCCAGGCACTGCCTTCCGGCCAGAGTTTGAATATGAAATGGCCGTAAGTGGTGTTGCCCAGCCCGAGCCGCTCGTGATAGTGCCGGTTCAGGAGCGCTTTCTTCTCCCGTGCGCTCGACACGGGGCTGAAGCTGCCCTCGGTAGCGCAGAAACAGCGGCCGGAGACGGCATCCAGAAAGCAGACCTCGGTCTTCAGAAAGGACGTCAGGTTGCGAACGATCCCCTCGGCGCCGCCTCCCTCCGCCACGACCTGGGTGAAGGACCGCAGCACCGACTCGGAGAAGCGGATGCTCTCCACCTCGTCCGTCCTCAGGATGACGATGCGGATGATGTCCGAGTAGGGCAGCTCCAGGGGAAGACCAAGGATCGGCAGCCCCAGCCACTCGGCCAGGTCCCTGGCGTGAGGGGGGAATTCGCTCAAAAAACGGCCCTTGAACCCCAGGGCCGCCGCCCCTGCCTCGTGCAGGGCGATGACGAGATCGTCAAAATCGTCCGGTTGATCGCGGAACTGGTATCCCGTGGAGAGCAGCAGCTCCCCGCCCCTGAGCCACCGGGCGATGTCCGGAGCCTCCATGACGTTGACGCCCCGGACTGGCCGGTCCAGCCCGCCCGCTCCGGCGATCAGCTCGGTCTCGGCAAGTTCCTGGGAGGTCAAGAGTTCTCGGACGGTCAGAGAAATGGTCATCGCCTCCTTGCGAAATCACGATGCGCGAAATCACGATGCGGGGACTTCATGACTGAGCCATTATACAAAATCTCGAGGCCATACGAAAAGGGCGGCCCTCAAGGGCCGCCCCGTCCATGTTGACGTCTACTCCTTGGCCAAGCCGGCCTGGAGTGCTCCCAAACCCTTGCCCGGTTCGATCTTGTAGCCGCACTTCAGGCAGGCACGTTCGACGGAGGCCATGGCCCCTACCAGGATGTGCTTGTCGATGTTGCCCATGTGCCCGAGCCGGAAGCCCTTGCCGGCGAAACCGGCCAGGCACCCTGCAGAGTAGACGCCCTCCTCCCCCAGCTTCGCGCGGAAGGCCGCATCCTCCAGCCCCGAACCCTCGGGGTAGAAGAAGATCGTCAGCGTTGGGGCGCGCAGCTCCTTCGGCGCCGCGGGGCGGAAACCCAGGGCTTCCATGCCCGCCACAAAGTAGCCGGCCTGACGGATGTGGCGTGCGTAGCGCTCCTCCAGCCCCTCCTCCTTGATGATGCGGACGCTCTCCTTGAGGGCCCAGATCATGTTGACGGGCGGCGTGCCCCAGTACTTGGAGGGATCGTTCATGATGGGGATCCAGCGCTCGAAGTCGGCGTAGGACTCGGGGATGTTCCCCAGGGACCGGCGCCTCTCGACCGCCCTCCTGCTCGCCCAGAGGATCGCCAGCCCCGGTGCGACGCCAAAGGCCTTCTGGCTGCACGTCAGCAGGACGTCGATGCCCCAGTCCATCCAGGCCTCCGCGCCGGCCGCCGCCGCGACCGCGTCGACGATCAGCATCACGTCCGGGTGCTTCTTCTTCATCATGTCGCAGATCGCCTTGAGGGGGACGACGACGCCTGTGGAGGTATCCACGTGGGTCACGGTGATGGCGGCGTACTTCTTGGCGGAGAGCGCGGCATCCATCTGCTCGGGCGTGTAGACCGAGCCCCACTCCGCCTTCAGCGTGTCGACGGCAAGGCCCTTGTTCGCGCACATGTCGATGAACCGGTCCCCGAAGAACCCGTGGGAGCAGATCAGGATGGAGTCCCCGCGTTTGGTGACGTTCGAGACCGCCATCTCCATGGCCAACGTTCCGCTGCCCGCGATGACGAAGGCCTCGCCATCACAGCGCCACATCGACTTCAGGTCGGCGACCACCCCTTTGAAGTCCGCGACGAACCCCGCGTCCCCGAAGGCCACGGTTTCCCGGGCCATCTGATCCTGGATCGAGCGGACCACCGGCGTGGGGCCGGGGATCATTACAAGCTTCGGCGTCTTGATCATCACTACATTCCTCCCTTTAAATGATAAGAATCACGAGGCGTGAAAACGAGGCACGAAAATGAATGAGATGTGTCCAGGTGCATGTACGGAAAATCGGCGATATGCAGGAACCAGGCAGGGCATTCACCGTTCCGCGGCGTAGTAGCCACAATCCGCGGATATCCGCGTGCAGGCCTCCAGCAGGCGGTCCTTGAGCTCCAGCAGGCGCGGCATGTCCCCGCGCACCGTCGGGCACGACACGCTCACCGCCCCGACGACCCTGCCGGAATAGTCGAAGATCGGCGCTCCGACGCAGACGATGCCCTCCACATTTTCCTCGAGATCCAGGGCATAGCCCTTCTCTCGAATTTCGGCGAACTGTCCGGCAATCTCCTCCCAGGTCGTGGCGCTGAGGCGCGTCCGCCGCTCCGGGGCTGCGGCGTCCATGAGGTACCGCCGTTCGGGCTCGGGCAGAAAAGCCAGGAGAACCTTCCCGACGGACGTACAGGTGAGACTGGCGCGCCCTCCGATGCGGGAGTGCAGGCGGAGCGACTTCGTTCCCTCGAACTTGTCCACGTAGATGACCTCTCCGTTATGGTAGACGGCCAGGTTGATGACCTCGTTGATGGTGCGTTCAAGGGCCTTGAGGTGTGGACGGGCCTCTGCGCGAATATCGATGGACTCGATGAGGCGTGCGCTGAGCTCCACCAGACGATAGCCCAGCCGATACCGCCGGGTCTGGGGGTCCTTACGGACGAAACGGTGGGCAGCCAGAGTCGAGAGCATCTTCGACACCGAGGCCTTGTTGATGCCCAGCCGTAAGGAGACCTCGCTGACGCCGGCCCCATCGGGACCGTCGGCCACACATTCGAGTATATCCAGTGCCTTGGCAAGGGACTTGACCCCCTCATGATCCTCCGCCGCCAACCTGATAGGCCTCCTTCTCCGCCGGTTACCCCAAGTATAGCATCGGTATTTTCACAATCAAAAACATTATTTCTCAATAAGAAATTATGAAGGGCCGGAAAACGGTTTCCCGCTAAAATTGTGGGAGAGGAAGTCCTCATGAGGAAGCGCTCATGAGGAAGACCCCATGAGAAAGAGTCCATGACGAAGGGAGATTTTTTAAGATGATCCGAGCTTTGCTGGAACATGCGGAACGTTACTATGTCCTTGGGGAGGGCGTGAGGATGGCGCTCGAGTACATTCGGGGGAACGACCTGCTCTCCCTGGCTCCGGGGCGGTATCCGATCGATGGTGACCGTGTGTTCGCCCTGATCCAGGAGCCGACCACCCAATCCAGGGACCGTGCGCCGTTCGAGAACCACAAGCGTCACGCCGATCTTCAGGCGACCCTGAGGGGGGTGGAGTATGTGGGGTACTGCCCCATCGGGAAGCTGACTCCGGAGGGGGATTACAACGCGGAGACGGACGTCCAGCTCTACAGCGGGGAGGGGGACCTGTTGATGCGCAACGACGCCGGGAAGAGTTTCGCCCTGTTCTATCCCGAGGACGGGCACCAGCCCTACGTCACGCTGGGCGACCCTGCGCCGATCAAAAAGGTCGTCGTGCGGATACGAACGGATATGCTGGCCGGAGGACGTGCGTTCTGATATCTCCGGGTTCGCGTGAGTCGGTTGTTGTAAGCATATAAATTCCAGGACGCTTTTTTATGTTTCATTCACAATGATTTTCCTCCCTTGCTTTTCTATACTTTTCATAAAGGGAAACGGCACGTTCCCCGAAGCGGCGGGCCTGTGGGACCGTTGTTCGCGGAGCGGGGCCGTTTTATGGAACGGGCCGGGCACGACCCCGCCAAAAACAAAAATCTGATGAAGGCGGTGTTTCGCTATGGGTTATCCGAAAGGCAATCTGACGACGCGTGCGGTTGTGAAGCCCTGGAGCTACACGGTGATTCCTCCGGAGGGGCGCGTCAAGAACGTCCTTCCCTTCTTCGAGGGGTTCTCGACCACGATCCTGGCCTCTCCCAAGTACGGTGCCAGCTTCGTGTTCTATATTTCGACCGTCGAGCCGGGCGCCAGGACCACGCGGACCTGGAGCGCGGAGGAGGGGATCGAGACCTTCGTCTATTTCATGGACGGAGAGGGCGAGCTGTCGGTGAAGATCGGCGGGGAGGAGAAGGTCCTGAAGCAGGGCGGCTACGCCTATTCTCCGGCGGGCGTGGGGATGGACTTCGCCAACAAATCCAAGGGAACCATGCGGATCCTCTTCTACAAGCAGCGCTATACGCCCATCGAGGGGCACGCCGCGCGGACGTTCTGGGGCAACGTCAACGACATCCAGGAACGCATCTACGACGATATGGCCAACGTCTTCATCCAGGACCTTCTGCCCACCGACCTGGGCTTCGACATGAACTTCCATATCCTGAGCTTCGAGCCTGCCGGCTGCCATCCCTTTATTGAGACGCACGTCCAGGAGCACGGGGCCTACATGCTCTCGGGCCAGGGCGTCTACATCCTGGGCGACGATTACGTCCAGGTCCAGAAGGAGGACTTCGTCTGGTTCGGCCCCTTCGTGCAGCAGGCCGTCTACGCCACGGGACGCGAGCGTCTGTCCTACATCTACTCCAAGGACTTCAACCGGGACGCCGAGATCTGATTTTCGAAAAAATCGCGGGCATCTGAAAGAAATCACGAATATCCGAGTCTGAAAGGAGACAACGTTTCATGGCCCTGCCGAAGAGCTTCACCCCGTTCCAGATCAAGGACAAACTGGCCGAGACGGGACTGAGGGGAAAAAATTTCGAGTTCCTGACCGACTACACGCGCGAGCAGCTCCAGAGCCTTTTCGAGGCCGGGGAGATGCTGGAGCCCTATTGGCGGTCCAGGCTGAACTTGATGGAGGGCAAGGTGCTGGCGACGCTCTTCTTCCAGCCCAGCACCCGAACACGCTTCAGCACGGAGGTCGCCATGCTGCGCCTCGGCGGTTCCGTGCTCTCCGAGTCGAACCCCACCACCAGCTCCTCCACGGCCAAGGGCGAGTCGCTGTCGGACTACCTCCGCACGGTGTCCTACTACGCCGACATCATCGCCCTGAGGCACCCCAACGAGAATGAGGTCTTCCCCGCGCTTCCCGGCGCGCGCGTCCCCGTCATCAGCGGCGGGTGGGGCAACGTCACCCATCCCACGCAGGGCCTGCTGGACGTCTACACCATCTACCGGGCGCTGGGGCGCTTCGAGGGCGTCAAGGTCATGATCGCCTCCTCGGACCTCTCCCGTGCGCGCAGCGGGCACTCCTTCGCCCTGGGCCTGGCCACGATGGGGGCGGAACTGGTTTACGTCGGCACCAGCGTCAACCCCATCCCGCAGCTCGTCATGGACAAGATCAAGGCGACGGGCGCCAAGGTGACGGTGCACAACGACCTGACGAGCGAGGAGTACATGGACTGCATGGCCGAGGTCGACGCCTGCTACCTTCCGGGATGCAGCGTGCCCAAGAACGACCCCGAGGCGCGTGCGGCCTTCATGGACCTGATCAAACCCTTCTACATCACGCTCGAGGGCCTCGAGAAGATCAAGAAGAAGACCGGAAAGGTCGTCGGCATCATGCACTCCCTGCCCCGCAACGACGTGGAGTTCGACTACGCCATCGACGACAGCGAGTTCCAGCTTTACTTCCGTCAGATCGGGTTCAGCATTCCCATCCGCATGGCGCTGATCGCCGGCATGGTCGGCGTGGACTGACGCGACGGTCGACAAAAGGCGGGGCGGCCCGGGAAAGCTGCCCCGCCTCCCTCAGGGAAACGCTGATTCGATCATGAAGCCTCCTTCCTGGTCTCGTCGGGAAGCGGGCAGGCCGTCATCACGATGCCGATCATGGCGCCCCTGGCCGATCTGGTCGGGGTTACCCGCCAGGTCGCGATCCTGGCCTTCCAGCTCGGGGACGGGTTGTCGAACATCATCTTCCCTACCTCCGGCTACTTCATGGCTGTCCTGGCCCTGGCCCGCATCCCGTGGGACCGCTGGCTGCGCTTCATGTTGCCGCTCTTTCTGATCGAGAGCCTTCTGGGCAGCGCGTTCCTGGTGATCGCTCAGCTGATCGGCTGGCAGTGAACGTGACGGCGGCTCCCGCGGAAGCGTCGAGCAAGCAACGAAAATCGGCGCTTCCCTGTTTCCCTGTGGCGGAGGTTTGAAAATGGACTGTGATCTTCTGGTGAAGAACGGCCGGGTCGTTTCGGCCGAGGGGATCGACGCGGCCGATGTGGCCGTGAAGGACGGGCGGGTGGCCGCGCTGCTTGCGCCCCATGTGCGGGACGGCGTCCGGGCGGCTCAGGTCCTCGATGCGGAGGGCAGGCTCGTGCTGCCCGGAGCGATCGACGTCCACGCACACCTCAACGATCCCGGCTTCACCTGGCGCGAGGATTTTGCCCATGGGACCGCGGCGGCGGCGGCGGGCGGCGTGACCACGGTGGTGGATATGCCCCTGCAGAACGAGCCGGCCCTGACGGATGCCGCGATTTTCGCACGCAAGTTCGAGGCCGTTCGGGACGAGGCCCTCGTGGATTATGCCTTTTGGGGCGGGCTGACGGGGGACAACCTCGACAAAATGCGCGCCCTTCACGACGCGGGCGTCACCGCGTTCAAGGTTTTTCTGGGGCCCGTCTCTCCGGACTATCGCACGCTCACCCTGGGGGTCGTGCGGGAGGCCCTGGAGGTCGCCTCCTCTTTCGGCGGCCTGGTCGGCTTCCATGCCGAGGACTACTCCATCATCCGGCACGAGGAGGAGCGCGCCGTGCGGGAGGGCCGGACCGGCCGCATCGACTTTCTGCGTTCGCGTCCGGTGGAGGCGGAGCGGATCGCGGTCGCCGGGGTGATCGAACTGGCGCGTGCGACCGGTGCGCGGGTGCACATCTGCCATGTCAGCCACTCCAGGGTGGCGGAGCTGATTCGTGGGGCTCAGGCCGAGGGGCTGCCCGTGACGGCCGAGACCTGTACGCACTATCTCGTCTTCGACGAGACGGACGTCCTGGAGCGGGGGATGCTCTTCAAGTGCGCGCCTCCGCTGCGGGATGCGGCGGCCCGCGAGGCGCTTTGGGATTATGTTGTCGACGGAACCCTGGCCTGCGTGGCCTCCGACCACTCGCCATGCGCCCCCCGGGAGAAGGACGAGGGGGAAGGGGCCTTCAAGGCCTGGGGCGGGATCAGCGGCATTCAGAGCCTGATGTCGGTCTTCTTCGATCGCGCCGTGCACCGCCGCGGGCTTTCTCCCTCCCTCGTCGCCGCCCGGCTCTCGGAGGGGCCGGCTCTGATCTTCGGATTGTGGGAGCGGAAGGGCGCCGTCCGGCCGGGGGCGGATGCGGACCTGGTGATCCTGGATCCCGACCGGGAATGGCGGATCACGGAGGATTCCCTTCAATACCTCAACCGCATCTCGGCCTTCGTCGGCCTGGAGGGGCGCGGGGTTCCCGAGACGGTTCTGGTGCGTGGGCAGGTTGTTTGGGGCGGCGGGGCCGTGCGGGTTTCGCCGGGCTACGGGGAGCTGGTCAGGCGCCGGACCCCTTGAAAAAAGAGAGCGGCATGCGTAGGGGGTGGGGGTATCCCCCCTCGCCGGGCGAGGGAGTTCTTTCCTCTCGCCGTTCATCATCGTCTTTGGGGCAAAGGCCCCGGGAGAGGAGCGTGTTTTTGATGGGCAGGTTCTGTTTTTCGTCTCGTAAGGCATTGGCGTCGGTGTTGGTCGTCCTGCTTTCCCTGTCGCTCTGCGGCGCGGCACTGGCGGCGGAGAAGGAGCTGAAGATCGGCGTTCTGGGCGTCATGAGCGGGCCGGCGGCCTCCTGGGGGCTGGTGAACCGCTATTGCGCCGAGGCGTCCGCCAAGATGATCAACGACAAGGGCGGCTTCCAGATCGGAGAGGACACCTACAAGATCAAGATTGTCGCGGTCGACGACCGCAACGACCCCAAGGTCTCCGTGTCCGGAGCGGAGCGCCTGATCTACGAGGAGGGCATCCACTACATCATCGGGCCCAACATCGACCCGACCTCCATGGCCATCGTCCCCGTCATCGAGAAGGGCAAGGCCATCAGCATCCCCTATGCCTTCTCCAAGAAGCTCTACACCGCCCCGGCCAGCAACTCGATTCTGGGCATGATCGCGTCCTATCAGGCGGGCCCCGTCATCTACTCCTACCTGATGAAGGAGAAGGGAATCAAGAGCATCGCGTTCGTCGCGCGCAACGACTCGGAGTCCCTGAACCAGAGGGATGAGGGCGTGGAGGCCGCCAGGAAACTGGGCCTCGAGATCCTCGCCGAGAAGGACACCTACGAGCCCGGCACCACGGACTTCTTCCCCGTCATGTCCGGCGTCGTGGGCAAGAAGCCCGACCTGCTGGTGCTCTCCGGAGCCGCGCCCGCGGACACGCCCCTGCTGATCAAGACGGCACGCGAGCTGGGCTTCGAGGGCATCCTCAGCACGGAGACCGCCCAGGACGCGAAGGTGATCGCGGAGCTGGCCGGCGACGCGGCCAACGGCTTCATCTCCGTGGGGGGAGCGAGCACCCCGGAGATCCGCAGCGCGTACATGGAGGATTTCATCAAGGAATACGAGAAGGTCGCCGGGGAGTGGAACGACGAGGCCGGGACGAAGGTCTATGCTCTCGAGATCATACTGAACACGCTGAAACAGGCCGGGCCGGAGGCCATCGACGACGTGGAGAAGTTCAAGGCCGCCATGGAGACCTTCTCCATGCCCAACCCGTATCTGAAGGACAACCGGCCGCTGCACTACATCGGCACGCCCTACTTCGGCCAGAAGCGCCAGATCTCCATCCCCATGGTCGTCACCGTTTTCGAAGGCGGGGACTTCAAGACCCTCTTCGTCGGCAGCGCGGAGTAACGGGACGGGGGGCGCCGCCCCCCAATCCCCCGGCCGGGGAGCCGGCTCCCCGGCGCCCCTACGGGCCTGTCCCACCGGGGGCGTGTCCCCGTGGCGGGACGGGCGAGGGGGCAGGGGGCTCGTCCTCTAGGGAAGCCCATAAGCGGACGGCCGGTGAAAAGCGACAAACCGCGCCGTCCGCTTATGGCGGGGTTCGGGGCCTCGCCGTCCCGATAGGAGGGATCGTTTTTGGGACAGGTACTTTTCAACGGACTGTACACGGGGGCTCAGTACGCGCTCATAGCCTTGGGACTGACGCTGATCTTCGCCCTGATGAACGTTTTGAACTTTGCCCACGGCCAACTTTACGTCCTGGGCGGATTCGTCACCTACTACGTCTACGGAGGCATGAAGCTGCCGTTCGTCGTCGCGCTCCTGGCGTCCGCTCTGACGCTGGCCGTCGTCGGCTGTCTCTTCGAGCTCCTCTTCTTCCGGCCGGTATTGAGGCGCAGCGTTCGGGAGGAGAGCACGATGCTCCTCTCCGCCGGGACGGCCATGATGGTGGAGAGCCTCGTGCTTATCTTCTTCGGGGAAAAGCACCGGGGGGTTCCGGCCGTCGTGAGCGGGGTCTTCAACGTCGGAGGGGTCTTCATCCCCAAGGGCAGGCTTCTGGTGATCGGACTCTCCTGTCTGTTCATCGCGGCGTTCATCATTTTCATGCGCTACACCCGACCGGGCCGGGCCCTGAGGGCCATGGCCCAGGATGCGGAGACCGCGCGGCTCATGGGCGTCAACGTGGGGCGCTACGCCATACTCGGCTGGGCCCTGGCGGCGATGCTGGCCGGCCTGGCGGGGGCGATGCTGGTGCCCATCTCGGGCGTCAACGCGGGACTGGGCCAATGGATCTCCGTCAAGACCTTCATCATGGTCATGATCGGTGGGGCCGGCGCCATCTCCGGCGCCATCCTGGGCGGACTGGCCCTGGGCATGCTCGAGTCCTGGGGCTATTATTTCTTCCCCGGCGGAGAGACGTACCTGATCATCTTCGTGGCCCTGATCGTCTTCCTTGCCGTGCGCCCCAACGGCTTGATGGGCAAGGCCGTAAGCTGAGGAGGGCGGTCTCATGAAAATGAAGAAAGTCGCGCTTTTAGCGGTATTCCTGCTGATTTATCTCGTGGCCATTCCCCTTGTGTTTCGGGACAGGCCCTATTTTCTGAGGGTCCTCACCACCGCGTCCGTCCTGAGCGTGATCAGTGCGGGGGTGTGGCTGATCTTCTATATCGGCCGCATCAACATCGGGCAGGGGGCCTTCGCCCTGGTGGGGGGCTATACCTCCGCGATCCTCGTCTCCCGGCTGGGCTGCTCCTTCTGGACGTCGCTCGTGGGAGCCATCCTCGTGACCGTGCTGCTCAGCGTGCTGATCGGGATGCCCCTGCTGCGCCTCAAGGGCGTCTATTTCTCGATGATCACCCTGAGCCTGACGGAGACGGCGCGCCTGGCGGCCCAGAGCTTTCCGTCGATCACCAATGGGGCCAAGGGGATTCTGAACCTGCCCCTGCCCGGAGCTCTGAGCGTCGGCGGGCTGACCCTGATCCCCGACTTCTCGGCCGTCGACAAGCACCTGGCGTTCTACTACCTCGGCGCCTGTTTCCTCATCATCGGGTTCGCCGTGCTCTACCGGATTGTCAACAGCCGCTTGGGCTGGCTGTTCCGTTCGCTCCAGCAGAACGAGGACCTGGCGTCCTCCTTCGGGGTCGACGTCCCCAGGCTGCGCGTGATCGCGCTGGCCATCTGTGCCGCGTTCGCGGGGGCCGGCGGGGCGTTCTTCGTGACGATGCACCAGTCCGTTTATCCCGCATCCTTTACGGTCCAGGATTCCACCTATTTTCTGCTCTACTGTTTTCTGGGAGGGCTGGGGAGCGTCTGGGGTGCGCTCGTCGGCACGTTCGTCCTCTTCATCAGCTTCGAGATGCTCCAGGGACTCAACCAGTATCAGCCCCTCATCTACTCCTTGATCATGATCGGCATGATGCTCTGGCTGCCCAACGGGCTGCTGAGCCTCAAACTGCCTTGGGGACGCAGGCGCTTCCTCTGCGCGCCTGATCCCCAGGACGAGGGGGAGGAGGGACGATGACCATGCCCCTGATGGAGGTCAAGAACCTGACCAAGCGATTCGGCGGCCTGGCGGCCGTGAACGACGTCTCCTTCTCCGTGGAGGAAGGGGAGATCCTGAGCCTTATCGGCCCCAACGGCGCGGGGAAGAGCACGCTCTTCAAGCTGATATCGTCCTTCCTCCACGCTTCGTCCGGAAAGGTCGTCTATCGGGGCGAGGACATCACCTCGATGTCGCCCCATCACGTCGCTCGCAAGGGGATCGTCCGTACCTTCCAGGAGACGACGATCTTCCGGAACATGACGGCGATCGACAACGTGGTCGTCGCGCACCATCTCCAGAGCACGGCGTCGCTGACCGGCTTTTTTTTCGGGACCCCCGCGGCGCGGCGGGACGAGGCCCGGTTTCGGGAGAGTGCCGCGGAGATCCTGGACTACCTGGGATTGGGGGATGTGAAGGAGATGCAGGCCTCCACTCTGCCGCACGGCTACCTCCGCGCACTGGGCATCGCCATCGGGATGGCGGCGCGGCCGAAACTGCTCTTGCTGGATGAGCCCTTCGCCGGCATGAACTCCGACGAGACGCAGCACGCCATGCGGATGGTTCGCGGCATCCGGGACCGCGGCGTAACGGTCCTGCTGGTGGAGCACGACATGCCCGCCGTCATGAGCATCAGCGACCGAATCGTGGTGCTGAACTTCGGAAAGAAGATAGCGGAGGGCGTGCCCGCCGCTATCCAGTCGGACGAGGCCGTCATCGAGGCCTATCTCGGGCGCGAGGACGAGGAGGTGGGGTTCTGATGCTTGAGGCGAAGAACATGAACATCACCTACGATTGCGTCCGGGCGCTCCGCGGTGTATCCATCTCGCTGAACCGAGGGGAGATCGTGACGCTGATCGGGGCCAACGGCGCGGGAAAAACCTCGGTGCTCCGTGCGATCACAGGGCTCCGCCGCCCGGATGCCGGTGAGATCGTCTTCGAGGGGGAGCGGATCGATCACCTTGCGGTGGAGGAGATCGTCAAGCGGGGAATTACGATGGTCCCGGAGGGGCGGCACGTGTTTCCCCTCATGACGGTGAAGGACAACCTGCTGATGGGGGCGTTTCTGAACCGTCGGCGTGCGGAGGTCGAGGAGTCGCTGGAACGGGTGTTCACCCGGTTCCCCCGCTTGAAGGAACGTATCGGGCAGACCGCCGGGACGATGAGCGGGGGCGAACAACAGATGCTCGTCATAGGCCGCGGCTTGATGGCACGTCCCAAGCTCCTGCTGCTGGACGAGCCGTCGCTCGGCGTGGCGCCGATCTTCGTACAGGAGATAGCCCGGGCCATCGTCCAGATCAACCGGGAGGACGAGGTCGGCATCATCCTGGTGGAGCAGAACTCCCGGATGGCCCTGAAGATCTCCCATCGCGCCTACGTGATGGTGACGGGCAGGGTTGCCCTGGAGGGCGAGTCGGCAACCCTGCGCGACGACGAGCGGGTGCAGAGGGCCTACCTGGGCGGAGAGGTCGGGGAAGGCCATAAGTAGTTTTTATACATCCCCTCGACTGCGCTTGGCGATCGAGCTATAGGGGGAGAAACTTTTTCGTCCATGTCGTCGTGGGCGGGCTGGTGGGCTTGCTGCCGAACCCGAGGTGGGCGTGTTTCGTCGCTCCGGTTTCGTTGGCGGCGCTCCCCCTCGAAATTTCCGGATGGGGACATGGCTGGAGGGGCTTGGAACGGAGGAAAAAGGGATGAAGACGACAATGTCCGATTCGCGAATTGCCTTGAACGAGCTGAACGGAATGGAGGAGGAGCGTTTTGTCCGCCTGCTTGGTGCGGTGTTCGAGCACTCCCCATGGGTGGCCTCCGCGGCTTTCGCACGGCGTCCTTTCGAAAACCTGGCCGAGCTTCACGAGGCCATGATGGGGGCTGTCCTGTCCAGTTCCGACGATACGGTCTTTCAATTCCTGTGCGCCCACCCCGAGTTGGCGGGCAGGGAGATGCAGGAGGGGAAGCTGACGGAGAACTCCTCACTGGAGCAGGCCCGTGCCGGCCTCGACGCTCTCGCGCCCGAGGAGTTTCGGTGCCTGAATTCGCTGAACGCCGAATACAGGGCAAGGCACGGTTTCCCCTTCATAGCCTGCGTCAGGCATTACACCAAGGAGGGTATTTTTTACGAACTGTCGCGCCGCCTGGACAGGTCGACGGCGGAGGAGCGGCGTACCGCGTTGGAACAGATAGCAGCCATATCCCGCATACGTCTTGAAGCATTGGTGCGGGATGAGTAGGAGCAGAGCAAAGCAAAGGGAACGTAACTGATTTCTTTTTGATCATTCTAAATCAAGAAAGGGGCAGGCTAAAACGAAACGTTTTGTTTTATAGCTGTTTTGAGTTCAGCCTTTCTTCCCTCGGAAAAAGGAGGCGTTCAACCCTCAAAGCGACAGACGACGTACTTGATGAGCGATCTTTCCAAAAGCTAAAGGATGTGGAGCCGATAGGGAGAATTTCCGGTATGAAAAAATGGAATGTTATCGGTTAAGTGAGAGGAGTATCGGGATATATTTCATGAAGGATCTATTTTAAAGGAGGTCTTTTGATGAAGGTCAAGGCATTGTTTTTGGGCGCACTGGTGTTTTCCCTCCTTGTTTCTCCGGCCTCGGCTGCCAAGGTTCTGCGCTTGGCGGGCAACATACAGCCCGAGCATTCAAGCAGCCGCGCAATGGAGATTTTCAAGACGAAACTGGCGGAATATTCGAAGGGCGAGCTCACGGCAGAGGTCTTTCCCGGGCTGCAGCTGGGCGGAGCGGCGGAGAATGTCGATCAGGTCCGGAACGGAACCATTTTTGCAACATGGTTGACGATCGGTTATCTCTCTCGTACCGTTCCCGAATTGGAAGCGGTGAGCATACCTTTCATCTTCCCGGACAGGGAAGCGGCATTTCGAGTCATGGACGGCAAGGTAGGCGGTCTTCTGAACGAACGGCTTGGAGAAAAAGGATTCCAGGCACTGGGATATATGGAAGTCGGCGCTCGGAATGTCACCAACAATATCCGTCCTCTGAAGTCCGTCGAGGATTTCAAGGGACTGAAGATACGTCTCCAGCCCAATCAGACGCATATCGCGACCTTCGAGGCTTTGGGAGCGAGTCCTATCGCGATGGATGTGAAGGAGGTCTATCAGGCACTGCAGCAGGGAGTCATTGATGGACAGGAGAATCCTTTTGCCCTGATCCGGGCCAGTCGGTACAACGAGGTACAGAAATACCTTTCCGATACCGCTCATTTCTTCGATTTTGTGATCGTGGCCGCCAGCAAGAAACAGTACGATAGCTTCAGTGAAGAGGAAAGAACGGCAATAGAAAAAGCGATGGCCGAGGCAGTGGCCTGGCAGCGCCAGACGGCGGTTACCGAGGATGCCGAGAGCCTCAAGTTCCTTGTGGATTCGGGAATGCAGTTCGACCCCATTTCTCCCGAAGTTCGCGCTGTTCTGCGTGAAAAGACGAAAGCCGTAATCGATCAGGTAAAAGCAAAGGTCGGTGACGAGCTTGTCAATGCCGTTTTGGCAGAGATTGCGAAATGAAGGGGGAATGCCATCAGCCCGCGGATTCGACTAAGGCCGAATCCGCGGTCCTCCTTATTTGTCTCAAATCGCTCGAGTTTATTGACAAAATTTCCCGATGGGTACTTATCGTCAATATGCTCCTGATGACCCTGTTGGTCGTTTTTCAGGTTCTGACCCGTTATCTTTTTTCCTATTCCATTGCCTGGGCCGATGAGGTATCCCGGCTCACCTTTGTGTGGGCCATGTTCTTGGCTATCCCTCACGGTCTCAAGACCGGGGTGCATGTGGGGATCGATATTCTGGTCAGAAAACTTCCCACGACCTGGTTCGAGGGAGTCTCCCGAGGCATGATGATGTTTTGCGCCTTGCTCTGTCTGGTCGTTTTCTACTATGGTATTGGGGCGACCCGCGAAAAAATGCAGGAGCTCATGCCCATTCTCAATTTTACGGCGGCCGTCTACTACATACCCATCCTGATTTCCATGATACACAGTTTTTTTCACCTTATCCTTCAGGTGATTTTCGGAACTAAAATCTGGGAGGGCAGAAGCCCATGAGTATTGTGATCGTCCTTGTCTTTGCAGTATTGGCTTGTTTGGGCATGCCTTTGGCTTTCACATTGGGCTTTGCCTCTTTGGCAGGGCTCTTTATGGGCTCTATCGATTTCGTCGTGATGCCGCAGCGTATGATGCACGCAATCGACTCTTTTCCCCTGATTTCCATACCGCTTTTTATGGTGGCTGGGGAACTGATGGTTGAGGGCGGGATCATGGACCGGCTCGTCGACTTCGCCAATAGTGTGGTAGGACGGGTACACGGAGGACTTGCGCATGTTGCGGTTCTCACGGGCGCTCTTCTCGCCTCGGTCAGCGGCTCGGCGGTTGCCAGCGCCAGTGCGATAGGAAGCTCCATGGTCCCCTCTTTGAGAAAATATTATGATGACGGCTATTCCAGCGCCGTTATCGCTGCAGCCGCGAATTTGGGGCCTATTATTCCTCCCAGTGGAGCTATGATCATGTATGCCCTGATGTCGGGGGGAAGAGTTTCCGTCGGCGGGATGTTCATGGCCGGGGTCGTTCCGGGACTCCTCCTGGTTCTGGGACTTATGGGAACGGCAAGCTATATTTCGTACAGACGGGGAGTGCCTTTGACGGGGCAGCCTTTTAAGCTGAGAAATGTCTTGATTCAAACCCGCAAGGCTTTTCTTATCTTTATGATGCCCATTTTGGTTGTCGGAGGTATTGTTGGCGGGATGTTCACCCCGACCGAAGGGGCGGGGATTGCGGTCGCATATGCGGCACTCGTCGGATTTTTTGTCACCAAGAAGCTCAAGCTCTCCGCCATCCCCGCGGTGATGTTCCGTGCCGCGGTGGGCTCGTCGGTCGTGGGAGCCCTTATGGCCTTTGCTGCAACGACGACGTTCGTTTTTACGATAGATCTCGTCCCCGTTCGTTTGGCAAACTTTCTGCAGGGTCTTACAAACAGCCCCTCGGTATTTTTGTTTCTGATGATGCTTATCCTGGTTGTAGCAGGTATGTTCATCGAGTCGATCGCTGCCTACATCATGCTGGTTCCTATTTTTGCCCCCATAGCGGCCGCATACGGCATAGACCCCTTGTGGTTCGGGTTCCTCTTCGTACTGAATCTTGTTATCGGTATGATGACTCCGCCGGTTGGGGTGCTGCTTTTTGCCATGTGCGGCATCACGCGTGTTTCCATCGGTGACATGATACGCAACTCGTGGCCTTATATTTTTCTGCAATATGGGATGCTTGTCCTTTGTATATTTTTCCCCTCGCTGTGTCTTTGGCTGCCCAGAGCCCTTGGGTATTGAAAAGAGAAAACTCTTACAAAAAGGCTGAAACGTTTTTAACGTCCGAGTGACGGTAAATCGAATAAGGAGGGAAATGAAAATGAAACGTTTTGTGACGGTCTTTGCGGCTGCGGTCCTGTGTTCGGTCTTTCTGCCGGCGGCTGCCGGCAGTGCGGAGGCGGCCGATCCGAAGGCGATGCGCGTGGTGGGCAACTTCTCCACGAACTACAAGCATGTGGAGCTGGAGAAACCTTTCTTCGTGGACCTGCCTCAGTCCGCCGGACTCGAGTTCCGGACGAGCTACAACACGATGGATGCCGTGAACGTCAAGGCCGAGGATGCCCTGCGTCTGCTGCGGTCCGGGACCTTCGACGTCATGAGTGTCCAGATAGGGATGGCGGCCAGAGACGACCCTTTCCTCGAGGGAATCGACCTCGTCGGGGTATCGACCAACCTGAAGGACCTCCGTACGGCTGTCGACGCCTATCGGGAGGCCCTCGATACTCGGCTTCAGAAGCGCTTCAACGTCAAGATCCTCACGCTCTGGCCCTTTGGCCCTCAGGTCTTTTTCAGCAACAAGCCCATCAAGGGCGTGGAGGACTTCAAGGGGCTGAAGATTCGGAGCTTCACGCCGTCGATGGCGAAGCTCATCGAGTACTTCGGGGCCATCCCGGTGACGCTCTCCTTCTCCGAGGTGTACCCCGCGCTTCAAAGAGGGGTCGTGGATTGCGGCGTGACCTCGGCGGCCTCGGGCAATACGGGCAAGTGGCCCGAGGTGACCACTCACCTGTTCCCCCTGGCCGTCTCCGGCTCGGTACAGGGGCATTTCATCAACCTCGACTACTGGAACAAGTTTTCTCCGGAGTCCCAGGAGAAATTGATGAAGGCGTTCCAGCGTCTGGAGGCCCTGATGTGGGAGTTCACCGAGAGGGCCAACAGTTTTGCGGTCAACTGCAATGTCGGTCAGGAGCCGTGCCAGGACAACACGAAGTTCAATATGACCCTGGTTCCGGTATCCGACAGGGATAAGGAGCTGCTGAACGCCGCGGTGACGGAGACGGTGCTCCCCCTGTGGGCGGAATCCTGCCGCAAGGTCTATCCCGAGGGCGTGGAGATCTGGAACGAGACGGTCGGTAAGGTGCGAGGGTTTCGTATCCAATGAACAATCCGATTTCAAAGGCGCTCGAGCCTCTGGGACGTCTGATCGCCGTCGTTTCCGGCTACGTTCTCCTGGGATTGGCCTTTGCCATGTCGGTCGAGATCGTGGGGCGCAAACTGTTCGCCTTCTCCTTCCAGGGCATCGATGATATCGGCGGATACGTCCTCGCCATCATCGCCGTCGCGGGGGCCGGCTGCGGTGTCATCACCAAGACCCATGTCCGTATCGATATCTTTCTCGTCCGACTTCCCAAAGGGCTGCAGCGTTTCCTGAACATGCTCGCGATGATCGCCATGGCGGGCTTCGCCTGCTTTTCGACCTGGCGAGGGGCGCGCGTCCTGGAGGAATCGGTCGAGTTCGGCAGCCGTGCGGTCAACCCCCTCCAGACCCCCCTGTGGATTCCCCAGGCGATATGGCTTTTGGGCCTGGGCTTTTTCTCCGCGGTCTCCTGCGCCTATGCCGTCCACGCGGTCAAACTGTTCTTTTCGGGGTCCAACGCACTGAATGATTTCTACGGCCCCGTATCCGTCAACAAGGACCTCGAGGAGGAGCTTCAGGCCCTCGAGGAGCGCAGGGAGGAGGGGATGGAACTGTGATAGACGTCTCGATCGCGGCGGCGGGGTTCTGCCTGCTCATCCTGATGATGGCTCTGGGGTTCCATGTGGCCGTCGCCATGTTCGCCATCAGCATCGCGGGAGCCGTGGGCTATCTGGGGGTACCGGCTGCGTTGGAGTATGGGACGCAGCTTTGGGGGGCGGGAAACAACTTTGTCCTCACGGCCATCCCGCTTTTTGTCCTGTTGGGAGAGATCCTGGTTCGGGGGGGCTTCACCGACAAGATGTACCGCTCCCTGGCCGACTGGCTCTACTGGCTTCCCGGCGGGTTGCTGCACACGAACATCGTCGCCTCCGGAATGCTGGCCGCCGTCTCCGGCTCCTCCGTCGCCACCGCCGCAACCATCGGCACCATCGCCATTCCCGCCCTGGAACATCGAAAATACGACCAGAGGATGGTCCTGGGCAGCATCGCGGCCGGGGCGACCCTGGGCATCCTCATTCCCCCATCGATCAACCTGATCCTGTACGGGGCCATGACGGGCAACTCGGTGGGCAAGCTCTATCTGGCGGGAATCATCCCGGGAATCCTGCTCGCCCTGCTCTTTATGGGGGTCATCGTGGTCTGGGGACTGCGCAGCCCCGGTATGGGCAGGGAGGCCGAGACGGTCGACCCGCTGGGGGTTCGACTCCGGCGCCTGAAGGACCTCCTTCCGCCTGTGGTGATCTTTACGCTGGTCATGGGCAGCATTTATCTCGGTTGGGCCACTCCCACAGAGTCGGCCGCTTTGGCGGTCGTCGGGGCCTTCGCCTTGACCGCCCTGGCCGGGAGATTGAGTTTCAAGATGCTGCACGAGTGTTTCGAGAGAACGATCCTGATAACGGCCATGATTCTTCTCATCACCTCGGCCGCGTTCTACCTGACGTTTGTCCTGGGGCTGATGGGGGTCCCCGAGATCATGGCGGATTTTGTCACGCGCCTGAACGCTTCGCCCTCCTCGCTGATTTTGGCGTTGACCATTTTTTATCTCATCCTGGGATGCTTCTTCGATGCCCTGGCAATGATCGTCGGGACCATACCCATCGTCTATCCCATGACGATGGCTGTCGGGATAGACCCCATCTGGTTCGGCATCTTTCTCGTATTGATGGCCGAACTGGCCCTGATCACGCCCCCCATGGGCATGAATCTGTATGTCGTACAGGGAGTGCGAAAGGAGGGGTCCATCTCCACCGTTATCGTCGGGACCCTGCCCTTCCTTGTGGTGATGCTGCTCTTTATCGTCCTGGTCTTCGCATTCCCTCTCCTGGTAACGTGGCTCCCCGAGGTCGCGTTCTGAGCCCTCTCCGCTGAGATTCGGGAAGGCTTCATCCATTATGCCCAAGGCAGGTAGAGAAGCATGAGTACGAGACAATTTTCCTGTACGGTCGTCAATGGCCTCGTCGCGGCCCCGTCGGGGCTTGTCGAGGCCGACATCGGCATCGCGGACGGCAAAATCGCGGCCCTGGCCGCCGGAGGGACGCTCGGCGCGGGAGAGCGCGTCATCGACGCGGCCGGGATGCTGGTCCTGCCCGCCGTGGTCGATATGCACGTCCACTTCAACGACCCGGGGTTCCCCGACCGCGAGGACTTTGCCCATGGCACCGCCGCGGCCGCGGCCGGCGGGGTTGGTACGGTCGTGGACATGCCGCTCTCCGGGGCCCCGGCCGTGACCTCGGTGGAGAGCCTGGAGCTCAAGAAACGCGCCGCCGCGGAGCGCGCGGTGGTGGACTATGCCCTGTGGGGCGGCCTCGTGGACGACAATGTCGCGGAGCTGCAAGCGATGCGTGAACGGGGCGCCATTGCCTTCAAGGCGTTCACCTGCTTTGCGGGCAGCGACTTCCCCTATGCCCGCCCGGACGTGCTCTTCCGCGGGCTGGCCGAGGCGGGGAAACACGACCTCCTGGTGGGGGTTCACTGCGAGGACGAGGCGCTGACGTCGTCCCTCGAGCGGGCGGCCCGGTCCGCCGGGCGCACGGGGGTGCGGGATTTCCTGGGGGCCCACGCCCCCGTCACGGAGCTCCTGGCCGTCGACATGGTGTTGGAGATGGCCCGTTCCACGGGGGCGCGCGTTCATATCTGCCACGCCACGCTGCCCGAGGTGATCGATCGGGTGTCGCGGGCCCGGAGGGAGGCGCGGGTGACGGTGGAGACCTGCCCGCACTACCTGATCTTCTCCGAGGACGACCTGGAGCGGCTGGGGGGCGTCCTGAAGTGCACGCCCCCCGTGCGGACGCGGGAGACCGTCGAGGCCCTTTGGGATTGTGTCCGGATCGGTTCGGTGGACGTGATCTCCTCGGATCACTCGCCCTCGACCGTCGCGCAGAAGAATCCGGCGAGCGGGAGCTTTTGGGACATGTGGGGCGGGGCCCAGGGCGTACAGACCATGCTGCCCGCACTCTTCACCCATGGGGTGAGGCGGCGGGGCCTGAGCGTGGAGATGCTGGTTCGGCTGGTCTCCGAGAACCCGGCTCGCCTGATGGGGCTCTACCCCCGCAAGGGGGTCATCAGGATCGGGAGCGATGCCGACCTGACGATCCTGGACCCCTCCGCGCGCTGGACGCTCGCTCCCGAGATGCTGCTTCATAAAAACAAGCACAGCCCCTATATGGGGATGAAGTTCGAGGGGCGCGTGACCGCGACGCTGGTGCGCGGCGCGGTCGTCTTCGATGGCCGAGGGATAACGGCGGACCCCGGAAGCGGAAGGCTTCTGCTAAAGAAGAAAGACGCCTCGCAGGAGGTCTTTTGAATGGGGGCGGCCGTTTCGGCCGCCGTCCAGGGGCAGTGGGCCTCGTTCGACCTCGTCAAAGACCGTTACGTCATCGAGTCCTGCGCTCCTTCGGAGGAATCGCGGATGGTGATCATCGGCAGGGACTTGGACGAAAAATATCTGCACAAACTCTTCGTTCGGAACGAGAGGTTGTTTTAGGGAGAACGGGGGGACGGAGTGCGTCCCGGTTGTGTAATAATGGACGAGAGCATGGGCTCGGCCGCTTTGCGGACCGGGGCCGAAGCGAGGAGCGGACCGTCGGTCCGCATTGATGGTCTGCATCGACGGTCTGCATCGATCCTGTGCATCGATCCTGGGAGGTGTTTTATTTGAGCCTGACGGTTCCTTCGAGTTCGAGGAGGTATGGCGTCGCGGTCGTCCAGCTGGACACCGGCAGCGACAAGGCGGGCAACCTGGAGCGGGTTTCCCGGTACATCGACGAGGCGGCGGAGAGGGGAGCCCGTCTGATCTCCCTGCCCGAGGTCATGAACTTCATCGGCGAGCCCGGCGATGGCGCCGAGGCGGAGCCCATACCGGGGCCGACCGCGGAGCTCCTGATGGAGAAGGCCAGGCGGCACAGGGTCCACATCCACGGCGGGAGCTTCGCCGAGCTCAACCCGGAGGGAGGGCGTCCTTTCAACACCACCGTGATGATCGACGCGCACGGGGCCATCGTGGCGCGCTACCGCAAGCTCCACACCTTCGACGTGACGCTGCCGGACGGCACGGTGTGCCGGGAGTCCGCCCGCGTGCACCCGGGTAACGAGATCGTGACGGCCGAGACGGAGCTGGGGAGGCTGGGGTTCGCCGTCTGCTACGACATTCGTTTCCCCGAGCTCTTTCGGCTGCTGGCCCTGGAGGGCGCGCAGGTGCTCTTCACCCCGGCGAACTTCACGCTCCCCACGGGAAAAGACCATTGGGAGCCCCTGTTGCGGGCCCGCGCGATCGAGAACGGCTGTTACGTCGTCGCGGCGGCGCAGATCGGTCGGAAGCCGCGCTTCGTCGCCTACGGCGGCAGCATGGTGATCGATCCCTGGGGGACGGTGATCGCGCGGGCCCGCGAGACGCCGGGCGTGACCCTCGCGGAGATCGATCTCGACTTCCAGGAGGAGGTCCGGGC
>CAUPUB010000010.1:0-35512 GCA_963514535.1 uncultured Fretibacterium sp. | reverse complement strand
TTGGGGCTTCGCCCCAAACCCCACTCAAGGGACTCGTCCCTTGAGAATCCCACTTAAAACGGCCCCTTATTCTAATTCCAGATCATTCGTAGACGATAGACAGAGAGCCAAGCGTACAAAGAAATACGTCGGGACCGGAGATTTGCAAAGCATCCAAGATAAACCTTTACTTACGTCGACAACGCGGTAACTGTACCGCGTGTCGACGTAAGCGACTGACACGCCATTCAAGACCTGCCGGTCTTGAAGAGGCGGTCATCTGCTTAAACGAAGTATACGGGTGATTTAGAATTGGAATCAACGATAATTCTCAACGTCGATCCCCACGATGCGCGACAACCCCGGCTCCACCATCGTCACCCCGTAGATCAGGTCGGCCCGCTCCATCGTCGTTCGGCGGTGCGTCATGACGATCAGCTGGAGCGACCGGGAGTATTCCTTCGCGAGGTCGGCGAACCGGATCAGGTTGTACTCGTCCAATGCCGCGTCCACCTCGTCCAGGACGGCCAGGGGCATCTTCGCGACCTCGAGGGCCGAGAAGAGGTGCGCGATGGCGGTCAGGGATTGTTCCCCCCCCGAGAGCTGCGAGATGTTCTGGAGTTTCTTGCCGGGCGGGCGGGCGTAGATCTCGACCCCGCGCTCCCAGACGGAGCCCTCCTCCTGGAGGGTCAGCCGCGCCTCCCCTCCCGCGAAGAGCCTCTGGAAGAGGGCGTTGAACCGGCTGTCGATGTCCGCCATGGCGCGCGAGAAGGAAGCCTCCACCTGAGCGTCCGTCTCCTCGATCAGGGTCCTCAGCTCGCCGACCCCGTTGCGGACGTCCTCCAGCTGCTCGGTGAGGAAATCGACCCGCTCGGTCAGGGAGACGTCCTCCGACAGGGCCCCCAGGTTGTAGTTTCCCAGCGCCCTCAGCTCGCGCTCCAGACGCCGCAGGGAACCGGTGAGATCGCGCCCTCCCTCGACCTCCCCCGCCTCCGCGGCGTTGTAGGGATACTTGTCGTCCCAGAGCTCGATCAGCTGCCCCCGCTCGGCCTGGACCGCGGACAGCCGCTCCGCCACCCCCGCGATCTCGCCGCTCAGGGAAGCGAGCGACGCGGAGGCCCTCTGCTCCCGGCCGCGAAGGCGCTCCAGCCGGAGGTGCCCCCGGCGGACCTTCCCCCGCTCCTCCTCCAACTTTCGGCGGAGCTCCGTCTCGTCCCGATGGACCGAAAGGCACTCCCGGCCGATGCGCGACAGGTTTTCCCGGCCGGTGCGCTCCACGCTCTCGCCGGCCCTCAGCTCCTCCAGCGCCTCCGCGATACGGGCGGTCAGCGTCCCGTGCTCGCGGTCCATCCGCTCCGCGACGGCGCGCGTCCCCCTGAGGCGCTCCCCGGCCAGGGAGAGCTCGGAGCGGAGCCCCCCCACGACGGACGAGTTCTCCTCGCTGTCCGGCAGCTCCCCGAACTCCGAGAGCTCGGAGTCGAGCGCCTCGATCCTCCGCTTGGCCTCACCCAGGCGCTCCTCCAGGGAGGCCGCCTCGCTCGCGGCCTCCGCACCCTCCCGCTCGGCGCGCTCGATGGAGGCCGTGAGGGAGGCCAGGGTCCGCTGCGCCGTGAGCTGGTCGTTCCTCGCCCGCTCCAGGGCCACCGCGGCCTCGTCCCGCTCCGCGGCCAGCCGGCGCTCCTCGTCCTCCCCGGCCTTCAGGCGCGTCTCCACAAGGGCGATGCGCCGCTCCAGCTCCCCTATGCGCTCCTCCGCCTCCGCCATCTGACGGTTGCGGCCGATCGCACCCGCGTTCTGCCGCATGCGTCCGCCGCTGACCGTCCCCGACGGAGCGAAGACCTCCCCCTCCAGCGTCACGATGGGGAACCGGGCCCCGTCCTTGACCAACCCGCTCCCCAGGGCATAGCCCTCGACCACCAGAAGGTCGCCCAGCAGATGACGCAGCGCGGGCTCCCAGGGCGCGCGCGGGACGATCAGCTCGGCGGCCCACCCCACGATCCCGCGCATGGGGAGCCGGAACCGGAGGTCCGGGGTCCGCGGACGGCAGCGCTCCAGGGGCAGGTAGGTCACGCGCCCCGCACGGCGCTGCTTCAGGAGCTCGATGCCCTCCTGAGCCTCATCGAAGGTGGGGACCAGCAGCCAGTACTGGCGCCCGCCGAGGTAGGCCTCCAGCGCGGGCGCGATGTCCGTCGGGCAGGAGAATGCCTCGGCCACGACCTCGGGCCTCGAGCGCATGCGGTTCAGGTGCGAGGCCGAGAGCAGAAGGCGCACGGGCTCCGGGTAGAGCGAGGACTCCGTGTTCTCCTTCAGGGCGTCGAGCTCCGCCTCCTGCCGCGTCCGCTCGCGCCGCAGCTGCTGCAGCACGGCCGCGTCCTTCTGGCAGGCCGCGTAGGCCGCCGCGTGCGCTTCGGCAAGCGTCCGATGCCGCTCCTCCCGATGAGCGAGCTCCGGTTCCCCGGTCCCTCCTTCCAGGCGCCCCCGTTCCTCCCGGAGGCGGGTGAGCTCCGCCCTCCCCTCCTCCTCGGCGGCGGACAGGGCACGCAGACGGGCCTCGGACCGGGAGACGAAGAGCGACCGCTCGGCGTGTTCGTCGCGCAGGGCCTGGCGGCGCAGGCGTTCCCGTTCGAGGGAGGCCCGGCTCTCCTCCATCTCCTTCAGCCGCTCCACCAGGGCCTGCTGGAGCTCCGCGAGCCGCGCCTCCTGCAGCGCCTCCTCCGTGCGCGTCCGCTCCCGTTCGGTCCGAAGGAGGCATTCCTCCTCCTCCAGCCTCCCGCGCTCCTCGTCCAGGACGCTCCGCTCCCCCAGGATCGCCCGGACCCGCGTCCAGGTCTGGAAGGCCTGGCGGCGCAGCGCGTCCTTCCGCGCGGCAAACTCCTGTTCCCGCGCGAGGAACGCGGACTCGTCGAACCCCTGGCTCCGAAGCCGTTCCTCGGCGGCGCTCACGGCGCTCCGCCAAAGGCCGTGCCACTGGCGGGCCAAATCCTCGTGGGCCCGAAGCGACTGCTGCTGGCTCCGAAGCCCGCGCTCCCGGTCCTCGAGGGCAAAACGGCGGGAGAAATAGAAGTCCCGGCGCAGGACCTCCAGGTTGTCCAGAATGCCCTGGGCCTCCACGGCCACGGCGACCTCCGGCGCGATCTCCTCGCGCCGGTTCTCCAGCTCGCGGATGAGGGTCTCGATCCGCTGCACCTCGGACAGGGCCGATTCCAGGCGGAGGTTGGTCTCCTCGCGGCGGCGGCGGTAACGGTCGATCCCGAAGAGCAGCTCCAGGTGGTGACGCCGCTGCATAGGACGCTGATGGATGGCCTCCGAGACCTCGCCCTGCCCGATGAAGGCGAAGCTCTCCCCCTCCAGCATGAAGCGGGCCTTCACCTCGTCCAGGTCTTGCATGCGGATGCGGACCCCGTCCACCTGCAGCACCGCCCCGCCCTCGGCCGAGTACTGCCGGCGCAGGGTGGCGGTCCCGTCCGCCCCGGAGAGCCGGAGCGTCACCTCCGCCTCTTTGGCGGGGGAGACGGTGGCGCTTCCCTGAAAGAGCAGGTCGCTCTGCCTCACGATGCGGAGCGCGGAGGGACTGCCCTCGCCGAGGATCCAGCGCAGGCCGTCCAGGATGTTGCTCTTGCCGCTCCCGTTCGGCCCGACGATCGCCGTGAAGCCGGCGGGGAAGGAGAACTCGCAGCAGCTCCCGAAGCTCTTGAACCCTTTAAGGTGCAGATGCTCTATGGACAACCAGGGAACTCTCCCGCCGTTCCATCTGTCTCGCGCGGCGCTCCACGGCGTCGCAGGTACCTTGGAGCTCGACGCGGTATTTGCTCCACGCGAACTCGGGCATCCCGACGATCAGGATCTTCCGCTCCAGCTCCTCCTCCCAGAGCTGGAGATAGGTGTCCCCCACGTACTGAGCAATGGCCGCGTTGGTCTGGAGCAGCAGCGCCTCCGTCCGGTTGGCGTGCGCCACCTTGCGCAGGAACCGCTTGATGGACATGGCCACGGTGTCCTCCCGCAGCACCCATCCGTTGTCGCTGCAGAAGGGGCATCCGCGCGTGAGCACGGAGCGCAGGTCGGGGCGGCCGCGCTTGCGCGTGAGCTCGACGAGGCCGAGCTGGGTCATGCTGAAGACCCGGGCCCGCGAGCGGTCGGAGTGGAATACCTCCTCGAGCCGGTCCAGAAGGCGCTGCCGGTCCTCCTCGAACTCCATGTCGATGAAGTCTATAACGACGATCCCGCCGATGGACCGAAGGCGCAGCTGGCGGGCGATCTCGTCCGCCGCCTCCAGGTTCGTCGTCAGGGTCGTATGGCGCATGTCCCGGTCCCCGACGAACTTGCCCGTGTTGACGTCGATGACCGTCAGGGCCTCCGTATGCTCGATGACGAGATAGGCCCCCGAGCGGAGCCAGACCTTACGGTCCAGGGCCTGCTCGATCTCGTTCTCGATGCCGTAGTACTCGAAGATCGGGACGACCCCCTGGTAGAGCGCCACGCTCGGCTTGTCCGTGCCGTAGAGCCGGTCCAGAAAGTCCGTGACGTGGGCGAACTCCTCCTCCCCGTCCACGATGATCTCGTCGACGTTCCCCCGCGCCTCGTCCCGCAGGACGCGCCCCAGGAGCCCCATATCCTTGTAGAGAAGGCACGGCGCGGACTGGAGGGAGGCATTATGCTCGATCTCCCGCCAGAGCGCCAGCAGGGACTCCACGTCCCTGGCCAGGGTCTCCTCGTCGACCCCCTCGGCGGCGGTCCGGATGATGACGCCGAAATCGTCGCCCCGGAGGTCCTTGGCGAAATGCCTCAGGCGCTTGCGCTCCTCCTCGCTCTCGATGCGGCGGGACACCCCGGTCTCGCCCCCGCCGGGCACCAGGACGAGGTAGCGCCCCGGCAGGGAGAGGCGGGGCGTCACCCGCGCCCCCTTGTTCTTTCGGGCGGTCTTGGTCACCTGGACGACCAGCTCCTGATTGGGGACGATCCTCATCCCCTGAGCGTCGTTGAGGTAAAGAAACGCGTTCCGGCCGTCCCCAATACAGACGAAGGCGGCGTTGATTCCAGGAAGCACGCTCTCGACCCGGGCCTTGTAGATCTCCCCCGCCTTCTGATGATCCCACATGCGCTCTATGAAGATTTCCGACAATCGGCCCCCCTCGAGGATCGCGACGCGCGTCTCCTCGTTCTCCAGGGTGTCGGCGATTATCTTGCGGTCCGAAGACACATTTCGTCCCCCTTTGCTCTATGGGGCCGCAGCCCCCGGATCAAAATCCGTAAAGAATGGCAGCCGCCGAATATCCGGCCTCTCAAGAAGCCGAGTATCCCGGCAGCTCAACTTTTGTTCCATCCCACAGGCCGATGGCCACCCTGACGATGTTGACGTCCTGCCAGCCCCCGAGGTCCCCGGAGGCGATCATCGCCTTCACCCAGCCCCCGACGCCGTTTCGGGCCGGTTCGGCCAGGAGCAGGCTCATCCATCCCTCCGAGTCCTCCCCCACGGCATCGCCGGCGTCCAGGACGGCCTCGCCATAGTGCGCCCGCGCCCTGTCGATCAGTTCATCCCGCGAGAGGACGCCAGGACTGCGCACCCAGTACAGGGCGGCGCGGCACTCCCGCCCCAGGGACGGGGCGCCCTCCCGGGGCAGGAGAAAGCTCAGGACGCGAAACCCGTCGGGCATGGCGGCGTTCCAGCGCTCCAGAAGGTCGTCGGGCACGCTCTCGAGGTAGACGTCCACGGGCTCCAGCAGGGCGACGACCCCGGCGGGGAGCTCCGGCCCGAAGCTCATCTTCGCGTGGGGCGAGAACCCCCGGGTCATCTCCGGGACGAGGCCGGCCCTCCAGGCCGTCCGCGTGAAGAGCGGCGCCAGCGCGATGTGGGGGACGAAGCACGCCCCGCCACGCTTCTCATAGAAGAGGCGCACACGAACGCTCATCGGGACCTCACGGGGACGCCCCCGTCCCGCGGCAGCCCAGTCCGCAGGCGGCGCAGCCCGAGCGGCAGTCCGCCGTCGTCCGAGCGGCGTAGGCCCTCCTCCGCTCCCGAAGCAGAAACTCCCGTGTGAGGCCGGAGTCGATGTGATCCCAGGGCAGGGGCTCCGACTCGTCCCGTTCACGGGTAAACTCATGGGGCGACAGGGAGTGGAACTCGAAGGCATCCAGCCACCGCCGCAGGTCGAAGGTCTCGCTCCAGCCGTCGAAGCGGGCCCCCGTGCGCCAGGCCCGCTCGATGACGTCGGCCACGCGGCGGTCCCCACGGGCCAGGACCCCCTCGAGGAAGGACTGCTCGGGCTCGTGGTAGCTCAGGGATATCGCCCTGTCGCGAACCCTCCCCTTGAGGTGGCGTCCCTTCTCGCGAAACTCCTCCACCGTGTTCTGCCGCTCCCACTGAAAGGGGGTGTGCCCCTTCGGGACGAAGCCGGCGACCGACGCGGACACGGCGGCGCGCTTCCGCCCCTTCCGGCGCGCGAGCCTCAGCACGGACTGCGCCAGCTCCACGATGCCGTCCAGGTCCTCGTCGGTCTCCGTCGGCAGCCCCATCATGAAGTAGAGCTTCACGCGGTCCCAGCCACGGGAGAAGACCTCGTCGAGACATGCGAAGATGGACTCCTCCGAGAAGCCCTTGTTGATGACGTCCCGAAGGCGCTGGGTCCCCGCCTCGGGCGCGAAGGTCAGCCCTCCCCGGCGGAGCTTCTGCAGGCGCTCGGCCAGACCGATCGAGAAACCGTCCATCCTCAGGCTGGGCAGGCTCAGCTTGGCGTTCCGCTCGGACAGCGGACCGCCAAGGGCGTCGATGACCGATTCGATTCCGGAATAGTCGCAGGACGCCAGGGAGAGGAGCCCCACCTCCTCCCATCCCGTGCGGTCCACAAGGCCGACGATCGAGTCCACGACCCTCTGGGGGTCCCGTTCCCGAACCGGGCGGCAGACCATCCCCGCCTGACAGAAGCGGCAGCCCCGGGAGCAGCCTCGGAAGAGCTCGAGGGCCGCCCGGTCGTGCACCACGCTCACGGAGGGGACGATCAGCCCCTGGGGGCTGAATGCCTCCTCGAAGGACTCCAGGAACTGCCGCCTCACCGGGGTGCCGTCGTGGCAGGCGGGAACGTAAATCCCCTCCAGCCGCGCACAGGCCGCGAGGCGATCGGACCGCCTCCCTCCCCGGGTGCCCCGCAGGACCGCCAGGAGCTCCGGGAGCACGGGCTCACCCTCCCCGACGCAGAAGAGGTCGAAGAACGGCGCCACGGGCTCGGGGACGAGGGCCCCAGGCCCGCCCGCGACGACGATGGGGTCGCCGTCGCCCCTGGCCTCGGACCTCAGGGGCACGCCTCCGAGGTCCAGCATGGTCAGGACGTTGGTGTAGCCCATCTCGTGCTGGAGCGTGAAGCCCAGCACGTCGAAATCCCGCAGCGGACGCTCCTGTTCCGTGGAGGACAGGGGCATTTCGTAACGCCGCAGCAGGGCCTCCATGTCGCCCCATGGGCAATACGCCCGGTCCACGAGGCAGCCCTCGTTCCGGATGAGGGCGGAGAGCAGCTGGAAGCCGTAATAGCTCATCCCGATCTCGTAGACGTCCGGGAACGCGAGGCAAACCCGCAGGGAATCGCGGGCCTCGTCCCAGGAGGGCAGCGCATAGGGCCTCCACTCGCTGCCGCTGTAGCGGGACGGACGCGAAACCTGGGCCAGAAGAGGCCAGGCCGGCCGATCGAATTCCGAAAACGCCATGGGACGAACTCCTCCGCGCCCGAAGCCGGAATCACCGACGGAAGGCCCTAAAAGTGAAAACGCTTCGCGCTGTCGATGTAGACGCTGCCGACGAGCCCCAAAGCGACGAAAACGGACAGAAGGGCGCTCCCCCCGTAGCTCAGGAAGGGCAGGGGCAGCCCGGTGACCGGCATCAGGCCGATGCTCATCCCGATGCTCTCGAACATCTGGAACCATATCCAGACCGCGATGCCGGACATCATGATCTTGCACCGCCGATCGCGGCTCCGGAGCCCGGCGGCGGCGATGCGGGAAAGGAGCACCCCGAAGAGGGCCAGCAGCAGGGAGGTCCCCAGGAAGCCGAACTCCTCGGAGTAGACGCTGAAGATGAAATCGGTGTGGGGCTCCGGAAGGAAGCGCAGCTTGCTCTGCATCCCCATCATGAAGCCCTTGCCCCAGAACCCGCCGGACCCCACGGCGATGCGGGACTGGATGACGTTGTACCCCGCGCCGAGCGGATCCCGCATCGGGTCCAGAAAGACGAGCAGCCTCAGCTTCTGATACTCCTTCAGGCAGAACCAGAGGAAGGGTGCCGCGGCCACGCCCAGCCCCCCGAGGGTCCCCAGGTAGCGCAGGGGGGTCCCCGCGATGAAGAGCATACCGAAGGTGATGACGAGGTACACCAGGGCGCTTCCCGTATCCGGCTGGGCGAGCACCAAAACGACGGCCGGGACCGCAACGCCCAGCCCCCCCAGGAAGGCCCTCAGGTTCAGGGGAGGGTAACGGCTCAGCCACTTCGAGAGCATCAGGATCAGGGATATCTTGGCGAATTCGGAGGGTTGGAAGCGGAAGAATCCCAGGGACAACCAGCTCTGAGCCCCCTTGATCCGGGGCGCCAGCAGCACCGTGAGGAACAGGAGGAACAGGGTCAGGCCGTAGATGGGGTAGGCCGCATCCAGCAGCCTGCGGTATCCCACGGCCACCATGAAGAACATCGCCAGGCACCCGGCCACCAGCCACAGCGACTGGCGAAGGGCAAAGTCCCAGCCGCGTCCCATGGGCCCGGCCCCCGCGCTGAACACGCAGAGGACGCCGCATCCCGCCAAAAACAGCGCGCAGCCGAGAAGGATCCTGTCCAGCTCGGCGACGTCGTCCTTGAAGACCGAAAGATAAGGAGCCTCCATCGCTCAGTCCGCCCCTCGGAAAAGCCGACAGATCTCCATGCCTAGCGATACCTTCTCCTGCCGTTTCTCTCCTCCGCAGGTCTCGGGACGGCATGGGGCGGTGCGTCGTCGTTATTCTCCATCCCAACGCACCGTTTGATCCTGAGGACGGGGACGTTCGCCACCAGGGCCACAGCCTGATCGTCCCGGTCCAGGTCCAGCTCGATCTTGTCCGTATCGATATCCATATAGCGGGTCAGGACCGCGATCATCTCCATCCTCAGGTTCTCGAGCAGCTGCGGTGATATGTCGGTCCGATCGTGTATCAGGACGATGCGGAGGCGATCCCGTGCCGTCCGGGCTGAATCACGGCTGCCGCCCCCAAAGAATCTTTTTAAAAAATCCACGTCTATCTCTCCCTCTTCGTACCCTCTTCGTACAGAAAAAATAACGAGGCGCCCTCAAAAAATTTCTCCGAGTGCTCTCGAGTCCCTGGGACAGGGGGTCCCATGGGCCCCGGAACCCGGCTCAGCTCAGCCCGAAGAAGCGCTTGATCGAATCAAGAAAGCGCCAGGACACCCCGGCGTCCAGCTCCATCAGAGGAATGTCCCGTCCCAGAAGACGTCCTGCGATGTTGATATAAGCCAGGGCCGCTGGAGAATCCAGTCCGAAGGTCAGGGGCTCGCCGCGGTTCGAGGACTTGATGATCCCATCGTCCTCGGGCACGATGCCTATGAGATTGATGGAGAGGATGTCGAGGATGTCCTCCCGCGCCAGCATGTCCCCGTCCTGGACCATGTTCGCACGGAAGCGATTGATGATCAGGCGAATAGGGGATTTTCCCATGGACTCGAGCATCCCGATGATGCGGTCCGCATCCCGGACCGAGGGGACCTCGGGCGTCGTCACCACGAGGGCCTCGTCGGCCCCCGCGACGGCATTCTTGAATCCCCCCTCGATGCCCGCGGGACAGTCCAGAAGCACGAAATCGAAATCCGGCCTCAGCTGATCGCAGAGCTCTATCATCTGCTCTGGTTTGACCGCGTCCTTGGTGCGCGTCTGAGCCGCGGGAAGCAGAAAGAGGTTCTCCACCCGCTTGTCCCGAACCAGGGCCTGGTTCAGGCGACAATTTTTCTCGATCACATCTATGAAATTGAACACGACGCGGTTTTCGAGCCCCATGATGACATCCAGGTTGCGCAGCCCGATATCCGCATCCACGGCGACCACTTTTTTGCCGGTCTTCGCCAGAGCGACCGAGATATTCGCCGTGGAGGTCGTCTTTCCGACACCCCCTTTTCCGGAGGTAACCACTATGACCCGTGCACTCAACGAAAAAACCTCCATTTCCGTTCCCGTAAAACGACTATCCTCAGTGCTTCCCGTTCCGGCCGGGTTCAATCATTCCCAAAAATGCCCCTCGCGGACGATCAATTTTTCATCCTCGACGGTGATCAGAACGGTCTCCCCCCACCAGGACATCGACTCATCGGCGTAGCAGAGACGACGTCCCACCCGGACCTGGGGGGTCTCGAAGGACCCCGCAAGGACGTATACGTCCTTGCTCCCAGCCCTTCCGGCGTGCACGATCCCCTTGAGCCTCCCGGCGACGAGGACGCTGCCCGCGGCCAGGATCTCCGCCCCGGCGTTCAAGTGTCCCCAGAGGATGACGTCGCCGCCGTGCTCGATGTTCTGACCGGAACGCAATGAATTATACAGTACGAGTGCACCGGGGCCGTCGGGAAGGGGCACGGGGGGCGGAGCCGGGGAGGGCTCGTCGGCCCTCAGTCCCGCTCTGCGGACGAGGGCCTGCGTCGTCTCGTCCGAGGACACCCAGGCCAGGACACGGATGCCGCCGGGCCATACGACCCGCTGCAGGATCCTGAGCAGCAGATCCTCCGAACAGGCCCTGGACTGGAAATCCAGAACCGCCCCCTCCCCGACGGGGAAAAGGTATACCTGGGGCGGGATATTCAGCAAAAGCTCAAGCAACTCCTCCTCGGAGGGGGACTCCGGCAGAATGATCCGAATGCCGTAGCTCGTCCCCTTGATCCGGATCGTGGAGGACGGATCCCGTACCTCATCACCTTTTTGCATCGTATTCAATGCTCACGGTCTCCTCCCTCGCCCGTAGGATGGCTTAAAATATGGGACAGAATCTCTCCGACGATCGGCGAGGCCACGCTGCTGCCGTGCTTCCCCGCCTCGACGACCGCAACGGCGACGAACCTCGGATCATCCGCCGGGGCGTAGCCGGCGAACAGCGCGTGGTCGTCCCCATGCGCGTTCTGGGCGGTCCCCGTCTTACCCGCGATCGTCACCCCGAACTGGCCTGCCCGGGCCCCCGTCCCCTTGCGTACGACGTACTCCAGCCCCTTCTGCACGGTCGCCAGTTTTTCCCTGCCGACCGGCAGGCCCGTCGGCTCCCTGTAGGCACGGTCGCAGAGGAAGGGATGCACGAGCCTGCCTCCATTTGCGATCGCCGCGTAGACTCGGGCTATCTGCAGGGGCGTCAACAAGAGATAGCCCTGCCCGATCGAATAGTTGATCGTGTCGCCCCGATACCAATTCTCCCTGAAACGCTTCCTTTTCCACTCCGGCCCGGCGATCGTTCCCGAGGCCTCGCCCGGAAGGTCGATCCCCGTCGCCTCCCCCAGGCGGAACTCCCGACACCACCTCATCAGGAGGTCGATCCCCAACTTCAGCCCCGTCTGATAGAAATAGACGTCGCAGGAATACTGCAGGGCCGACAGCACGTTGAGCGTGCCGTGTCCCCCGCGCCTCCAGCACCGAAACGTCCGGGAGGGCAGACGAAGAGCCCCGCCGCAAAAAAAGGTCGTGGAGGGCGTGATCGCCCCCTCCTCCAGGGCCGCCAGGGCCACGAGCGCCTTGAACGTGGAGGCGGGTGGATAGACCCCCGCGATGGTCCGATCCAGCATCGGTTTGGCCGGGTCCCGCGTCATATCCCGCCATTCCTTCCCGGAGACCCCCCAGGCCAGAGGGTTGTTGTCGTAGGTCGGCGAGGAGGCCAGGGCCAGGACCGCCCCCGTCCGGACGTCCATCACCACAAGCGCCCCCCTCTGCCCCGCGAGGAGCTCGACGGCCCGCTTCTGGACCCCCATGTCCAGGGTCAGCCGCAGATCGCTCCCCTTCACCGCCGATCGGGTGTCCAGCGTGCGGACCTTGCGGCCCCGTGCATCGACCTCCAGGGCCTCCTCCCCGGCCGTGCCGCGCAGCTCGGACTCGTAGGACCGCTCGATACCCACCTTGCCGATCAGGTCTCCCCCGAAGTAGTCCCCCTCGGCGCTGGTCCGGAGCTCCTCCTCCGATATCTCCCCGACATATCCCAGGACGTTCGAGACCAGGGCCCCTGCAGGATACGTCCTCCGCCAGACGGGGAAGGGAAACAGCTCACGGGGAAACTCAGGGTCGGCGACCAGCTCCGCCATCTGCGGCATCGTCAGGTTCGGGACCAGGCGGATCACGCGATAGGGGGCCCAGCGCTGCCGCTGGATAGTCTTTTCGAGGTCCTCCACGGTCATGGGGATACCATGGCGCGTCAGCACGAGGCTGACGCGCTCCAGTTTCCTCTCCGTATCGAGGTCCGGCGGATATCCCATGATACTGAACGTCGTCTCGTTGACCGCCAGCGGGACGCCGTGACGGTCGAAGATCTCCCCGCGGGGCGCCGATACCCGAATCAACCTCAGCCGATTGTTGTAGGCCAGACGAACGTATTTGTCGCCATGAAGGATCTGGAAAAAATAAAGCCCCCCCACCAAAACGGCCAGGGAGAGGAAGATCCCTCCCAGCATGACCTCCAGACGGTCGTCCAGCAGCTCTCTGATCTCAGGCATGGAGCTCCTTCATGCGCCTCGAATAGCGGTAGACGCACAGCAGCACCAGGGGAAGGGCCAGCGCCTGCTGCAGCACGAAGAAAGCCCCCCCTCTGTCGCCTCCGAAGATCAGGACGGGCAGAAGCGGAGGCAGAAGCTGCGTGACCTCCAGAAGCGCAAAAAAGACCATGGACGTTCGCCCCTGCACGGGGATAGCGTTCCAGGCCCACAAAATAAGCATCACGACGCAGACGTAGCCCAGGGTGAAGAACCCCGGGATGCCGATCCAGCGCAGGTCCCAGAGCAGTCCCCCGAAAAAGGCCGTCCAGATGCCCCAGAGCCGGTCCTCCCCCTCCTCCAGCAACAGGCGGTAGGCCACCGTCAGGAGAAAGATCTCCGGGACCTGCATCACCCCCCAGGAAAGCACGGTCAAAAGGTCCTGGAGCAGCCAGAACAGCACGGAGGACATCAGCGGGACCTCTCCGACGTCTCCGACGGGGGAAGCGCGGGGCTGAGGATGGAGACGTCATAAAACCGTGTGAGGTCCGCCCCGGGCTCCAGGCGATAGGTGACGTACCCGCTTCCGGAGACCTCTACCTCCTCCTTGATCCGACCGATGGGCAGCCCCGGGGGCAGCTGCTCGCCGATCAGAGCCGTGCTCACCTTCATCCCGGCCACATTGCCCCTCCCCGAGGGGATGTAGTCCAACAGGACCGAACCGTTTCCATCCCCCACAACGACCCCCAGGTCCCGGGTCTCCTCGATCACGACCGGGATCATCAGGGACGGCGAGGTCAGGAGCTCCGCCCAGGAGGAGAACAGCGACACCGAGGTGACGCGCCCGATGAGATATCCATTCTGGAAGATCGGCAGCCCCACGGAGACATGATCCTTCTCCCCCTTGTCGAGGCGGATCTCGTGCCACCAGGACAGGGGCGCCCTCAGGGTCACCCGGGCCCTGCCCATCCTGGCGTCCAGATCGGAGCGGAGACGCTCGTTCGCCATGGCGGCCTCCAGGATACGGAACTTCGCATTCTCGTCCCGCAGACGCTCGATCTCACGCTGGAGCGCCGATTTCTCACGGGCCCAAAGCCATCCATCCCTCAAAAGGAGCCGCAGGTGGACGGCCGGGAGCTCCGGAACGGACAGGATCTCCCCCCAAAGCCCCACGACCTGCCTGGACACTCCCAGGGAAGAGCCGGCCGCCAGCAGCACCAGCCCCAGGATGAGCGCCGTCAGACTGTGAATCCACTCGCGGATCTGGCGCCGGTCAAGCACGGCCGACCCTCCATCCGGGCATTATCCCGCACGGTTTCAGCGGGATCCCCGCTCGACGGACATCAGCACCCGCCGCATGGCTCCCAGGTTCTCCAGGATCTTCCCCACCCCCAGGGCCACGGAGTAGAGCGGCTTCTCGGCGGTGATGACGGGGGTATTGACAGCCCGGGAGAGACGCTCCGCAAACCCCCGCATCAGGGAAACCCCTCCGGAGAGCACGATCCCCTGGTCGACGATGTCCTTGGCCAGCTCGGGGGGGGTCTTCTCGAGGGCTACCTTCACCATGTCCTCGATCCCCAGAAAGATCGGATCCAGGGCCTCCCGCACCTCGACCGAGGAGACCATGTCGACCTTGGGCAGCCCGTCGGAGAGGTCCCGTCCCTTCACGGCCATCTCCAGCTCCGGGGTCAGCGGCAGCGCGGAGCCGATCGTGTTCTTGACCTCCTCGGCCGTCGTCTCCCCGATCAGCAGGGCGTAGCGTTGACGCAGCATGGCGATGATGGCGTTGTCCATCACCTTGCCCGCGTTCCGAAGCGAGCTGGTCACCACGATGCCCCCGAGGGAGATGACCGAGACCTCGCTCGTCCCGCCCCCGACGTCGACGATCATGCACCCCTGAGGCTTGTCGATCGGCAGCCCCACGCCAAGGGCCGCCGATATGGGCTCGTCCACCACATAGGCCTCGCTTGCCCCCGCGCCCAGCGTCGCGTCGACCACCGCCTTGCGCTCCACCTCCGTGACCTCCGCCGGAACGGAGATGACCACGCGCGGATGGGCCATGAAGGAGCTGCCCCCCTTGGCCTTCTGGAGGCAGAAACGAAGAAGCTCCTCCGTCATGTCGAAGTTGGCGATAACCCCATCCTGGAGCGGCCATATCGCCTCGACGCCCGCGGGGGTCTTCCCCGCCATCGCCTTGGCCTCCTGCCCCACGGCGATGACCTCAAGTCCTCTGCCGCGGGGCAGTTTCCTCACGGCGACGGTCGAGGGCTCGCTGAGCACGATCCCCTTCTCCTTCACATACACGACGATGTTGGCCGTACCCAGATCTATTCCGACATCAAGCCCCAGTATCCCGGAGAGGTACTTGAACATATCCTTTCATCACCCGCATTTTTCGATTCTGCCCCAAAATCCCCATCGATGGGGCCACCACCACGAAAGGGCCCTCTTCATCAGGGGGCCTCGTTCCATTTCTTCAGACTTTCCGAAACCTCTTTCTTTCCGAAACCCCTTGCTTTCCGGAACCGCCCTCCCGAAACCGACCTAGGCGGGCCAGAAGGGATTGTGTCGCCGCTCCTCTCCGATGGTCGTCTCCGGGCCGTGCCCCGGAAGGACGAGGAGCGAATCCGGAAACTTCGAGAGCTTGCGCAGGGAGTCGTCCAGTTTTGACGGCTCTCCGCCCGGAAGATCGGTCCGGCCCACGGTCTGGGCAACAAGGGTATCCCCCGAGGCCAGTATGCACTCCCCGCCCTCTCGTATAAGATAGCACACTCCTCCCGGGGTGTGCCCCGGGGTCTCCAGGACCTCGATGCGGAAGGCCCCAATCCCGATCACGTTTCCCTCGGAGACCGCGTGATAATCGGCAACGCTCTCGCACCGTATCCGGAGGGCGGACTGCATCGCCTCGGAGGGATGTCGAATCATATCGGCGTCCTCCCCGGAGATATAGACCTCCCCTCCGACGAGGGGAAGCAGATCCTTGAGCCCCGAAAAATGATCCACGTGCCCGTGGGTCAGGAGCACCGCCCTCAGCGTCAGCCCTCTGGACTGGAGGAACTCCAGGACCTCCCGGGCGTCCCCGCCGGGGTCGATGAAGAATGCCTCTCCCCCCTCGTCCCAGAAAAGATAGCCGTTCGTCCAGAGCTTGCCCAGTGGGAAACGTTTGTACTGCACCGTCCTCACAACTCCTTATTCCAATTTCAAATCCCAATTTCAAATCATCGGGTATCCAGGATCAGGGTCACCGGGCCGTCGCCCAGGAGGTCGATCTCCATATGCGCACCGAAGACGCCGCAGCCCGTCTCCACCCCGAAGGACCGAACCCGGCAAACGAAATGCTCATAGAGCCGCCTCCCCTCCTCGGGGGCGGCCGCTCCGACAAAGGAGGGACGCCTGCCCTTCCGGCAGTCCCCATAAAGGGTGAACTGCGAGACCAGAAGCGCGGCGCCGCCGACGTCGAGCAGGGACCGGTTCATCCGTCCCTCCTCGTCCTCGAAGATCCTCAGGTTGACGAGCTTGTCGGCCAGCCAGAGGGAATCCTCCTCCGTATCTCCGTTCCCAACCCCCAACAGGACGCAGATCCCCGGGCCGATCTCCGATATCGTCTCTCCGCCCACGGAAACGGCCGCCCGCAGGACCCTCTGCACCACCGCCCGCATGGCCTACCCCCTCGTGACCTCCAGCATCCCCTTGATGCCGTTCAATTTCGCGACGATCAAGTACAGGTGCTCCACGTCCTTCACCTTCAGCTCGATCTTCATCCGCATCAGGCTGTTCCCCACCGTCGTGGCCTTGATCCCATAGATGCTGCCCCCCTCCTGCCCGATCGCCTGAGCCGCGTCGCGGATCAGGTCGGACCGGTCCAGGGCCTCCGCCCTCAGCCGGGCGGTATAGAGCTTTCCGGACGAGCGCCCCCAGGAGACCTGCACGACACGCCCCATCTGGGCGTTCAGGATATTGGGGCAGTCCAACCGATGCACCGTGATCCCACGCGTCCGCGTCGAGTAGCCCACGATGGCGTCACCCGGGACCGGATCGCAGCAGTTGGCCAGGACCACCCAGACCCCCCCCGCCCCGTCGACCACGATGTCCGAGTCGGACTTATGGGCGTCCGCGTGCCGCTTTACAAGCGCCGCGATGTCGTCCGTGGGATGACGCTGCTGGAGGTACGCCAGCGCGAGCTTCTGCGCGACCGTGCTGGGGCCGGACGTCCCCGCCCCGATGGAGACCAGGAGGTCCTCCCTGCCCGCCATTCCAAGGTCGCGGGCCACCTTGTTGAGGGCGGGGGTCAGGTCGTCCTGATTGTCCGCCTTATCGGCCCTGTCCGTCGCGATCCCCCGCTTGCGGAGCTCGCGCTCGAGGGCCTCCCATCCCCGCGCCAGCTTCTCCTCCCGATCCGTCCTCTCGGCCTGGCGAAAGTAGTTCCGTATCTTACTCCTGGTCTTGCTGCTCCGGGCGAACTTCATCCAGTCCCTCGAGGGGAAGCCCTGCGGCGAGGTGATGATCTTCACGATGTCGCCGCTGTGCAGCTGCGTGCTCAGAGGCACAATGCGGCTGTTGATCATCGCCCCCACGCAGCGGTTGCCCACCTCCGTATGGACGGCGTAGGCGAAGTCGATCGTCGTGGCCCCGTTGGGGAGGACCAGGGGCTTGCCCTGCGGCGTGAAGACGTAGACCTCCGAGGTCAGGACGTCGCTCTTCAGCAGCTCCAGGAACTCCTCGGGGTCGTGCCCCTCGCCCGGGCCGCCCTCCAGGGCCTGGCGCACCCACATCAGCCTGGTGTCCAGACTGTCTGCGGAGACGCCCCTGGACTTGTAGAGCCAATGGGCGGCGATCCCGTACTCCGCAAGCCGGTTCATCTCCTGGGTCCGAATCTGCACCTCCATGGGCGCGCCGAAGGCCATGACCGTGGTGTGCAGCGACTGGTACATGTTGCTCTTGGGGGTGGCGATGTAGTCGTCGAACTGCCCCGGGATCGGAACCCACAGGGAGTGGACGATGCCCAGCACGGCATAACAGGTGGACACGTCCTCCACCAGGACGCGGATGGCCAAGATGTCGTACAGCTCGTCCATGGAGAGCTTCTTGCGCTGCATCTTCTCGTAGATGCTGTAATAATGCTTGGCCCGGCCCTTGATCTTGCAGGGAATCCCCTCCTTCGCCAGGCGGGACTCCAGCGTCTCGATCCCCCTACTGATGATCTCCTCCATCTGGGGCAGCTTTTTCTTGGCCTTTCGTCGGATCTCGCTGTAGACCTCCGGCTGGAGGTAACGAAAGGACAGGTCCTCGAGGTCCCTCTTGATCTGGTAGATCCCCAGACGATGCGCGAGGGGGGCGAAGATCTCGAGCGTCTCCTTCGCGATGCGCTCCTGCTTGTCACGCCGGAGCGCGCCCAGGGTCCTCATATTGTGCAGCCTGTCCGCGAGCTTGATCAGGACGACCCGGATGTCCCGGGCCATCACGATAAACATCTTCCGCAGGTTCTCCGCCTGATACCCCTCCACCGACATGAAGGGCAGCTTGCCCAGCTTCGTCACGCCGCCGACCAGCGTCAGGACTTCCTCGCCGAACGCAGCGCCCAGCTCCTCGGAGGACGTTGGCGTGTCCTCCAGGACGTCGTGCAGCAGGGCCGCCGTCAGGGTGGCCAGGTCCAGCTGCATGTCCGCGAGGATCGACGCCGTGCTCAGGGTATGGATGACGTAGGGATCCCCCGCCACGCGCTTCTGGTCGGCGTGGGCCCTGGCGGCGAAGACAAATGCCTTGCCCAGACGATGCATCTGAGAGGAGGAAAGGAAGGTCAGAGCCTTGGACCAGAGCTCACGCCAGGCCGCACGTACGCTCTCCACCCGGCACGGTTCCGGGAGCTGTTCCAGAAAGGAATCGCGCAGCTGCGCCATCTCCCGCTGTTCGTCGCTGCCGGAGAGCTCCGGGACGCTGCTCAGGATGGCCTTCATCGCCTCGTTGTCGGCGCACAGGACGCCGTCGGAGGCAGGACGCGCGCCCGTGTCCGCTTCCAACCGCTCCGCAGGCGCAGATCTCAAGCGTTCATCCGTCACGAGGCCCTCCCCCTCCCCTCAGGCTATTGCAGCGCTTATTGAATCAGCGCTTCCCTCAATTCACGACCGCGTAGTCCAGGACAAACTGGACCTGCTCCTCGTTGCGCCAATAGTCGATGCGCGGATGATAGATCCAGCCCGTCACCCCCGAGGCATCCTGGAGGTCGGCCGCGGCGTTGAAGGCCAGAAGCCGGACGTTGTCGACCCTCACCGCGCTGTGCCTGCCGTCCCTCCCCAGGGGCTCTATCCGGTCGCTCGGGCTGCTGGCCCTGTAGAAGCGCGGGCAGGGGTTGTCGTTCCCAAAGGGGCCGAGTTCCCTCACCGCCCTCCAGTCGTCCAGGGAGATGCTCGCCGGCGAGATGTTGATGGCGGCGACGGGCTCCTCCCGTATCCCCATCCCGGCCAGGAGCCTCTCCAGTTCCTCCTCGACCTCGTTCCAATTCTGGGTGAGCACCGAGAAACCAGCCGCGTAGCGGTGCCCTCCCCAGGCGTCCAGGAGGTCGGAGATCTCGCTCAGGACGTCCACGGCGTTTCCCCCGACCGGTACGCGCAGGGTCCCCCGAATTTTGCCCCCGACGGGCGCGGCCAGGGCCACCGGCGTGCGCCGCTGAGCGCAGATGCGGCTGGCGACGCCGCTGAGCACCCCAACCGGCCAGGAATCATCAAACATCACATGCCGGTCCCCGCCGTCCGAAAGGCGGATTTTCCCGGCGATCTGCTCCGATATCATCTGCCGTCTCCGGTTGGCCCTGACGAGGTCGTTCACGCATTCGTAGACCGCGTCGTTGCTCCCCACGCCCAGGAGGGCCCTCACGGAGATATCGGCGCAGGCGATGCGGCCGGGGGCGTTCAGGCAGGGGATCACGCGCATCGAGAGCTGTTCCTCCGACAAAAGGCGCCGGACGATGCCCAGCTTCTCGAAAAGGGCGCCCAGTCCCCGCCTCGGGTTGGTCCTCATGAGGCGCAGCCCCCTCTGGACCAGGGAGCGGTTCAGAGGGTCCAGGGGCATGCAGTCGGAGACCGTGGCCAGGGCCACCAGGTCCAGGGCGTACTGGAGCCACGACCGGGAAAGGATATTCTCCTTCCAGGCCCAGCTCCAGAGCACGGCCGTGGCACAGAGCTTCCGGGCGTTCTCCCCGCCGTCCGCACAGGGGTTCACGATCCTCGGAAAGGCCGGGCGCCCCGCCACCGTATGATGATCGAAGACGAAGACATCGACCCCCCGCTCCTCCAGGCCGGCGAGCAGTTCGGAGTCATTCGTCCCGCAGTCCACGACGACCAGGGTATTGCATCCCCCCCGGACCACCTGCTCCAGGACGGGCGGATGCAGCCCATAGCCATGAACGTCGCGGCGGGGGATGAAGTATCGGACCCCCGATGCCTTGTGCCTGAAGATCTCCATGGCCAGCACCGTGGCGGAAATGCCGTCCGTGTCGTAGTCCCCATAGACGAGGATGTTGCCGAAGGAGCTTCTGGAGCGCCAGAGCTCCGCCGCCCTCGAGCTCGCCGCCCCGAGGTCCAGGGCATCCAGCAGCTCCTCGAAACACGGGCTCATCCACTTTCTGACCCCATCCGGATCCGCGCCGTCGTCCCAGGAACGCATCTCCAGGACCATCGCCGCCAGCTCGGAACATTGAAGACGGCGAGCCAGATCCCGGGTGGTCTCCCCGATCTCGTAAAGTTTCAGGTTGGAATCCGTACAGATCGACAACAACGCTATATTCCTCTCCGAACCGCCGAAAAGCCCCGCCGCCCAAAATAAAGTAAAGCGGATGAGGGCAGGTCCCCCCGGTATCGATAATTTTCCGTATCCGGCCCTTAAGATTCACATTTCCGCCTGTGCCCGCCTGTGGCGTCTTTCCGCAAAATACTCGCGCAGCAGCGAAAGGCACGCCTCCGCCAAAACCCCCTGCCGCACCCGGCAGCGGTGGTTCAGGCGCGTGTCCCGCGGGATGTCGAAAAGGGATCCCACGGCGCCGGCCCTGGGATCCCGCGCCCCGAAGACGAGAGCCCCGATGCGGGCGTTCACGCACGCCCCAGCGCACATCGGACAGGGCTCCAGGGTCACGTAGAGGTCGCAGTCCCTGAGGTTCCAGTGCCCCAGCCGCTCCGCGGCCGAGCGGATGGCCAGGACCTCGGCATGGGCGGTCGGGTCGCAGCTCTTCCGGTTGGACCCCCTCCCCAGCACATCCCCGCCACGGACGACGACGGCGCCAACCGGCACGTCCCCCCTCCGAAGGGCGTCCCGCGCCTCGTCGAGGGCAGCGTTCATGAAAATTTCATCAGTACCGGAAGGTGCGAGGTCCCTCAAGTCAGGGTCCTCAAGTCAAGCCCCTAAAATCAAGGGCCTCAAATCAAGACCTTCAGGATCAGCTTCCTGACGTTCCCCGGCTCCTTGAAACAGACGCAGGGCTTATGGGCGTCCTCGGGGAAAAACAGGACGAACTGCCCCGTGGGGACCTGGAAATAGACTCCCTCGCCGCTGAAAAGCTCTACGTCGCGCTCGGCCGAATAGGGCTCTACCACCTTGAGGTCCTCCACGGGGGCATAGCCGTACCATTCCTCCCCCTGGAGGGTGATGTGAATGTCGATGTAGCGCCGATGGGCCTCGAAGCGCCTCGCGGCGGGAGGCTCCGTGGACGTCTCCACGACGTCCAGGAAGAGGTTCTCCCCATCGAGCTCCAGGCGCCCCGGCGGAAGGGCGTCCAGCCCTCCCTGTGCCACCAGATATTCCAGTCCCTTTTTCACTCCGATACCCAGGCCTCCGTAACGGGAGGGGTACTGCACTGTCCCCAGAATCATGCGTCGATTTCCCCTATCCATTCCGCTATTTTTTTAATCTGGTCCATGCCCTGGACGTCCGTCCTGAGGAGCGGTAGACGCACGATGCGGCGCAGGCGGCCGAAACGTTCCCCGATATCCTCCAGATACCCCTTCTGCGCCGCCAGCCGCTCGCGGAAGAACTCGCCCGCGTCCTCCGGAATCACCCGGTTGACCACGACACCCCCCACGCCGATCCCGAACTTCATCAGCATCTCCACGGCGCGCGCCGTCTCCAGAATCGGCATCCTCTCCGCATTGAGCACGAAGTAAAACGCCGAGGACCCGGGATCCGTCAGGTAGCGCCGACTTCGCTCGAAACGGTCGCGCCGCCGCACAAGGGCCTCGACGACGGGATCCTCCTCCGCCCGCCTCCGCATCTCCTTGTCGAACCGCCCCGCCATCCCGAACATCTCCATCGCCTTCCGACGTTTGGCGATGAGGTTCTCGATCCACCCGCCCAGGATCTCCGGCAGCGAGAGCAGGCGAAGGGTGTGTCCCGTGGGAGCGGTGTCGAAGACGATCGCGTCGTACACCCTGCCGCGCTCGTCCATCAGCTCCACGAACTTGTCGAAGATGGCGGCCTCCTCCGCGCCGGGAGAGGTGTAGGCGATCTCCATCTGTTTCTTGATCTCGTCCACGATCGCCGGGCTGACGATGGAGAGCATCCTCTCCTGGATCGCGGAGATGTACCGTCTGGACTCGAGTGCGGGATCGACTTCCAGCCCCCAGAGGTTCTCCGCCACGGGGGTGATATCCGCCCCCAGCTGCACGTCCAGGACGTCGGACGTCGAGTGGGCGGGGTCCGTCGAGACGAGGAGCGTGCGGCATCCACGGGAGGACAGATGACACGCATAGGCCGCCGCACAGGTGGTCTTGCCCGTCCCCCCCTTTCCCCCGAAAAAGGTGAAGGGCCTGCAACCCGAACTCGGCAGGTTCGACGTGCCCGCCCCGCGTTCCTCAAAAGACGATTCGCTCATACACCATCCTCCGCCCTGTACATCTTATTTGTACATCTTTGTACATCCTACGTAAAATCATACTGTGCCGCCTTCTCGGCGACGACCGATCGACGATTCATTATACGCCTTTGCCAGGGAACCATCTCCTCCGCCAGGTAGGGAAGCAGCTCCAGCGTGTAGTAGGAGATGGGGTTCGGCAGCCCCAGATAGTCCCCGAAGAGCAGCAGCATGACGTTGTCGTTCATGTCCCAGGCCTCCTTGCGGATCGCGGCCACCCGCTTCTCCATGAAGGTGCCGATCACGAACCACCAGGCCCACTCCCCGAACGTCCGGCACGCACGCCTGATCCGCTCCCTCAGGCCCTCAGTTTTTTCCTCGTTTTTTTGGGTCCCCTTGATTTCCTCCGTCATCGCTCGCCCCTCCCTTCCGGGCGCGGCCCTGCCCGGGCCGTCCCTTACGCATCTCCACCGCCATCGCCTCCGCGACCCGCTCCCGCCCCGTGTTGCAGAGCGCCGTGAGCGGGCAGGCCCCGCAGAGCGGCTTCCGTGCCGAGCAGACCGCCCGGCCGTGTTCGATGATGTTGACGTGTCCCCCAAGGTAGCGCCGGGGAGGGACCTCCCGCTCCATCAGCGCACAGATATCGTCCGGGGACGCCTTTTCCGGCACGAACCCGACGCGGCGGCAGACCCGGCTGACGTGGGTATCGACAGGGAACGCGGGGAGGGCCATGTCGAACATCAGGACGCACGCCGCCGTCTTCTCCCCCACGCCCGGCAGCGCGGTCAGGTAGCGCCTGGCCTCGTCCCGCCCCCGCCTCGCGAGCTCCGCGATGGAGTAGGCGCCGAAATCCCCATGCACGATCTCCAGTATCTCCAGGATGCGCCGCGCCTTCGTGGGCGCCAGCCCGGCGGGACGCACCGCGTCCTCCAGGGCCTCAACGCCGCCCTCGACGACGGACTCCCAGCTCGAGAAACGCGCCTTGAGCCGATCGAACGCCATGTCCCGGTTGCGGTCGTTCGTGTTCTGCGAGAGCACGGTCAGGACGAGCCCGTCCAGCGGCTCCCCATGCCCCAGAGCAGGCGGATCGGCCTCGTTGTGCCAGACCCCCTCCAGAAGGTCCAGGACGGAGAGTATCCAGCGCCTCAGCGGCCCGGCCCCGTCCGAGGGATCCGGAGCGGAACGGTCCATCCCTACCCTCAGACGGCTCACCGGCCGCGTCTCCCGGCCGACCTCTCCTCCTCCGTCCCGCGGCCCCTCCGCCCTCCCTCATCCTCCTCGTCGTCCCCGCCGAGTTTTTTACGCAACCTGACGTTGTCCGAGAGGAGCTTCGAGAGCCGCGCCTTGGCCCTGCCGTGGACGGATGCGGGCGCATAGGAGCCGTCCCGATGCTCCCGTCCGGCCCGGACCCCGGTGAGCAGTTCGATGCCCTCGTCGATCGTCCCCACCGCCCAGACGGAGAACTTCCCGTCCTTCACGGCCTGGAGCACGTCATGATCCAACATGAGGTGCCGAACGTTCGCCCTGGGGATCATCACCCCCTGACGCCCCGTCAGCCCCGCGATCCTACAATAGTCGAAGAAGCCCTCGATCTTCTCGTTGACGCCCCCGATAGGCTGGACGTTTCCGAACTGGTCCACGGAACCCGTGACGGCGATCCCCTGGTCCAGGGGAAGCCCCGAGAGGGCCGAGAGAAGGCAGTAGAGCTCCGTGGAGGAGGCGCTGTCCCCCTCGATGCCCCCGTAGTTCTGCTCGAACGTTATGCGCGCGGAGAGCGTCAGGGGCATGTCCTGGGCGTATTTCCTCCCCAGGTAGCTCGAGAGGATCATCAGCCCCTTGTTGTGGATGGGCCCCGTCATGCGCACCTCCCGCTCGATGTTGACGACCCCCTCCTGCCCCATGAAGACGTTGGCCGTGATGCGCGAGGGGTGCCCGAAGCGGTAGTCCGTCAGGTCGATGACGGCGAGGCCGTTGACCTGCCCCACCACGGCCCCGTCCGTATCCACCCGGATGACCCCGTCCTCGAAGGCGCGGGTCAGCTTCTCCTGATACATGCCCGACCGGTAACGCTTGTGCTCGATGGCCTTGCGGACGTGCTCCCGGCCCACGCGCGGCCCGCTCGACCCGGCGGCCCAGGCGTGGGACTCCATCAGCAGTTCCCTGAGCCTACCCAGCTCCGTCGAGAGGAGGTTCTGGTCCTCGGCGTCCCGGCTGGCCCACTCGACGATCTCGGACAACGCCTCCGCGTCGAAGGGCTTCAGGTTCTCCCGCCGCAGGATGTCCCTCACGCACAGCCCCATCCGGCGCTCCGTCGCGGCCGTCCGGGGCATGTCCGTGTCGAAGCTCGCCTTGACCTTGAAGAGCTTCCGGAACTCCGGGTCGTAATGCTGCAGCAGCTCGTAGATGTAGGGCATCCCGATCATCACGACCTTGAGGTCCATCCGAATCGGGCTGGGACGCAGCGAGGACACGGGAACCGCCCCGTACTGTTCCCCGAGGTTCTCGATGGACGCTTCCCGAGTGCGGAGCAGGCGCTTGACCGCCTCCCAGGACATGAAGTTCATGAGCACCTTCTCCGCATCAAGGACCAGAAACCCGCCGTTGGCCTTATGGAAGGCGCCCGCCACGATGCGGCGGAAGTCGGTGTAGAGGTAGCCCTGACGGCTCTCGTACTCGACCTTCCCCGCGAGGTTGTAGTAGGTGGGGTTGGTCTCCCAGACCACCGGAGCTCCGTCCTTCGGGTCGTTCGAGACGAAGAGGTTGCCCAGATATCGCGAGAAGTCAATTTCAGCCGACTCGTCCCGGACCGAGGTGACGAACGCCCCGAAGTTCTCGATGACGTCCTCGGCCATCCGGTCGAACCATTTCGACAGGGGCTCGTTGCCCGCATACGCCTCGCGGACGTCCGCCATGCAGGGGGCTATCGCGGCCCGGCATATCTCGGCCTCGAGCTCGCCGATCCGCTCCTTGAGCTCCTTCTCCATGTCGCGGATACGGCGCAGCCCCAGAAGCGTCCTCTGGGACACATCCTCGGACAGCGCCTGATAGCGCTTCTGCTCCTTCTCGTCCAGGGCCTCGAACTCCTCCTGCTGGATCTCCCGGACGACGGGCTTGCCCTCCTCGTCCTCGGCCTCGATCAAGGGGATGTTGACGAACCCCTGGGGGGTGCGTTTGAGGGAGAAATGGTGCTCGGCGGCCCAGGACTTGAGCTCGTCCATGATTTCCCCCGCCCTCTCCTGGAACTCCTTGACGTACTGCGCCTTGGCGTCCTCGTACTGGCTCTGCTCGAAGGCCTTGCCGATCGTGGCCTTGAGCTCGTTCAGCAGCCCGTCCAGGGCGGCGCAGAGCTCCTTTCCCCGGCCGGCGGGCACCGACATCGCCAGGGGCTCCCCCGGCTCGTCGAAGTTGTGAAGGTAAAGCCAGTCGTCCGGGGCGGGGAGGTCGGCCGCCCGCTCCCTGAGACGTTCGAGTGCATAGCTGGTGCGCCCGCTGCCCGGCTGGCCGGTCACGAAGATGTTATATCCCCTCCCCGGGACCATCAGACCGAAGGAGATGGACTCCACCGCCCGCTCCTGGCCGATGAGCCCCACCCCTTTCCGGCCGGGGCCCCACTCGTCGGTCCCCTTCACCTTCCAGCTCCCGGGGTCCTTCAGCCGCCTCAGTTTTCCGGGCGTCAGCTTCCATTTATCCGTCACGTCATTCCCGCCTTCTGTCCCATCGTGGTGTCCTGAGCCAGGACATCGTCGGCGACATCGAGATTGTATTGAAATTCAATGATATTGCACAGAATAATTGTACAGAAAGATCGCACCGAAGGGCCCGCCCCCCTCCTCGATTACCAGACACGGGGATTCCATGTTCGGATATTTCTATCCTATCATGAGCCCCCTGCCGATTCCTCGTCAGTTTACCGCAAAAACGATTTCGGCGGAAAAAGTACAGAACGGTCATCCCGCCCCCCCTGCTATAATTTAGGGGCGCCCCGCCTCGAACGCCGCGTGGAGCGCGGGGAAGCGCCCGGGGACGCAGGCAGTCCGAAACAAGACCCCGGACAGGCGACAAAGGAGGCATAGCGTTGTTCCGAACTTTCTTCTCCCAGGTTCTCACCCGCCTTTGGCCCCCCCGCCTCCTCGGCGGGCTGGGCCGAATACTGACGGAGTGGCAGGGCTCCGACATTCGGGAAAGGGGGATTCTGCTCCTCGTCTTCGCTCCCATGTTGTTCTGCGTCCTGGGGCTCCTGTTCAGCGTGGCCTCCTTCGTCCTGTTCGTGCTCCCCTCCTTCATCCTGAGGCTTCTGGGTTGGGCCGTGCTCACCGCGCTGTTCGGCGCGGCAGGGGCCTACTGCCATGACAGGCTGAAGGGGCGAGCCTCATCGTCCTCATATCGCGCCGACCGAGACTTCTACGACGTTACGGAGGAGACGTCCGGCCCCAATACGAAGGGGAGAGCGACCTCGTCGAGGTCCGCATCGTCGAGGTCCGCATCGAAGGAGGAGGACCCTCCGTCCTGGTTCGACAACGTCCGCAGGATGCGCTGGAGGGAATGAAGTACGTCAAGGCTCTCCTCTGGGGATAGCGGCGGCCCCACAGGAGGAAGGTTTCCGGATTGAATCGGCGTTTCTTAGATTTGGAGGGGATCGGTATGAGCGGAACCGACGAGAAACCGGTAACGCGGGCAAAGCGCTCGAACAACCTCTGGATGACGGAGGAACAGACGGAGAACCTTCGGCTCTCGCTGGAGGTCACGGACATACTGCACCAGGAGCGGACCCCATGGCAGGACATCCTGGTCGTGGAGACCCCGGAATACGGCAGGGCCCTGATGCTGGACGGGGCCATCCAGCTCACGGAACGGGACGAGTTCTGCTACTCGGAGATGATGGCGCACGTTCCCATCTGCTCGCATCCCGACCCCAGGCGGGTCCTGATCGTGGGCGGAGGGGACGGGGCCATCCTGCGCGAGGTCCTGAGGCACCCCTGCATCGAGGTCTGCACGCTGATCGACATCGACGAAAGGGTCGTGGAGACCTCCAAACGCTGGCTCCCCTCCATAGGATGCGCTCTGGAGGATCCGCGTGCCGACGTGCGCTGCCTGGACGCCCTGGAGTACATCCGCACCACGTCCGACCGCTTCGACGTGGCCATCGTGGACAGCACCGACCCCGTGGAGTTCGCCGCCGGACTCTTCCAGTCCCCCTTCTATGCGGACATCAAAAGGGTGCTGACCCCCAAGGGGCTGATGGTGGAGCTGACGGAGTCTCCCTTCGCCGACACGGCCTTGATGCAGCAGGCCATCGGCCAGATGCGCGCCGTCTTCCCCGTCGTGCGGATGTATTGGGGGGCCGTCCCCACCTATCCCACGGGGATGTGGACCTATGGGGCCGCATCCCTCTCCCCCGACCCGGCCACGCCGATCCGGGAGGTCCGGGGTACGCGCTACTACACCAACGCCGTGCACCGTGCAGCCTTCGTGCTGCCGCCCTTTCTGGAGGACCTGATCCACGAGGGCCGATGCGGGGATTTGGGAAACAGCCGGTAAGCATGGTGCGCCATACGGTTCGCTACGTCTCCAGCCCCGGGGCAACAAGCCCGTTGGGGGGGGACGATGCCCCAAGCGGCCTCGCTCGGACATCCTGCGAAGTACGAAGGACTTGGACGTCTTTGAGGGCTGGAACTACTTCACGAGAGTACCCATAAGCCTGGCGTAGCCCTTCGCACTCGCTCCCCAATCGAAACGGGAGGCCCGATCCCGCAGTCCCTCGGTTCTGCGCCGCGCGTCCAGCAGAGCTTCCAGGACCTCGGCCATCTGTGCCGAATCCCAAGGAGAAACATAAGCGGCGACATCGGAACAGACCTCCCGATGGACAGGAATATCGGAGACCAGAACCGGTGTCCCGCAGGCCATCGCCTCCAACGGAGGCAGGCCGAACCCCTCGTAGAGCGAGGGATAGACGAACAGTTCCGCCGCGTTGTAATAGTACGGCAGCTCCCCGTAGGGCACGTACCCTACCCAATGGACATCCGCGGAATCGTGGATCGCCCTCATGATATCCGTGTTCTCCCACCCCGATCCGCCCAACAGCAACAGCTTGCAGCCGTTCCTCAGCTTGGGTGGAAGCCTGTCCCAGGCCTCGATCAGCCGCGTCAGATTCTTCCTGGGCTCGATCGACCCCACGCAAAGGACGAACCGTTCCGGGAGCCTTCGACTCTCGCGAAAACGCTGTACCGCATCCGGAGGAAGGGGGATGAAGTGATCGAGGTTCACCCCATTGGGAATGGACGAGACACGGCATCCAGGAAGGCGCAGATGCTCCAGGACCTCCCCGCGTACCGTCTCGGACACCGTGACAATATGATCCGCCCGCCTCAGCCCCTTGATAAAATGCGCATTGAAAAAATCCAGGCGTTCTCGGGGATGCCACTGCGGATACAGCAAACAGGACAAGTCGTGCACGGTCACAAGGGTACGCGGGGCACGCAGCGCGTCCATGACGACGTGGTTCGGCTCCCAATAGAGATCCGCCCGACGGCAACGGAGGTTCCCCGCAACATACAATACTTTGCGCACCACACGCCTCAACCCCGGGACGCGGCGCACGGCTCCGGCGCAGCGCCGGTACCAGGAAGGCACGCCCTCTCCCCCAGCGGACTCCTCATCCCAGAGGCGAGAGGCATAATAGCCATACCAGTAAAGGGGCTTGAAATCCGAGTCCTCACCATACAGGCGGCGGCACAGCTCCAGGGTGACACGCCCCACCCCCGTCAGGGGAGGCACAAGGGACAGGCCATTGACGATACAGAGTTTTTTAGACATCATACGCATAAGCTTAACATTGATATAATGGACAATCAAGAAGCATCGAGAAACGAGTGATCGTCTTTGTCTCAAGGAAATCGTCATCCCGAACGGCCGTTCCTGTGGCACATCACGGGGACACTTGTCATTGTGCTCGTCGGCTCCACGCTCTGGTGGGGCAGTTTTCGTTTCTGGAACCCCACTCCCTACGGTGGCCCCCATGCGGCGGACGCGCGTATCTTTGTCCTGGCCATCCTGTTCGCCTACCTTTGTTCCCTGTGGGGCTCCCAAAAAATTCTGGCGCTTCCGCGCTGCGGACGCCTGACAGGCGTCCTGTCCAGCGCCTTTTTATGCTTTGCCTCCGCCTCTTTGCTTCTCTTTTTCTGGGGACGTCTTTACTACTCCCGTCCCTTCTGGGCCTGGGGCTTCATCGCCTCCGTCCTCTGGATCTATGGAGGACACAGGTTATTCTTTTCCTTTGGACAAACGATTTACGCGTTCCTGCCCGGCGCCGTCATCCCTGAGCTGGAGAAGGAATGGCGCCCCAATTTCGTCCGGCTGGAGTCCACGGACTTTGCACCGCCCTACGACGTGCTGGTGACTCCTCCCACAACGCGGCATCTGTCGACCGAGTGGCTCAGGTACGTCACCAACCGCACAATCCAGGGGATCCCTATCGTGCATCCGGCCTTTTTATACGAGTTCTTTACAGGCCGTATGCCCATCGAGCACATGACGGACGAGCCGGGATTCCTATTTCGCCCTCCCCTCGCCTACCTTCCCCTCAAACGCGTTCTGGACTGGGGGCTTCTGCTCCTGTCCCTGCCTCCGGCACTGATCCTGATGGGAACGATCGGCATCCTGTCCCTCTTCCATCGCCCCGTATTTTTCACGCAGGAGCGGGCGGGCAGGAATGGGGTTCCCTTTCGCATTTACAAGTTCCGGACGATGGGTCCAGACGGCACGGTCACGCGCATGGGAAAGTTTCTGCGCCGGCACCGGCTGGACGAACTGCCTCAGCTCCTCAACATCCTGAGGGGGGAGATGAGCTTCATCGGCCCCCGGCCCGAGGTCGTCGATCTGGCGAACCGCTACGCGGAGGAGATCTCCTTTTACAGCTACCGAACATCCCTGCTTCCGGGCCTGACAGGCTGGGCCCAGGTCAACTACGGCTACGCCTCCGTCACCAGCGAGAACCGAATCAAGCTCGGGTACGACCTTTACTATATCAAGCATGCGTCCATCGCCCTGGACGCGCTGATCCTGCTCAAGACGATCCGCGCGGTATTCACGGGGTTTGGAGCCCGATGAGCCTGCTGTTTCCTGGCTTATCGACACACGGAACGTTTCGTAATAATATAGCCGGGAACGGAGAGGGCGAAGAGGACAAGGGAGGGCTTTCCTTTTGAGGGCAAACCTGATTCTGGAACTGACCAAACGGGACTTTACGGAGCGCTACGCGGGATCGTTCCTGGGAGCGTTCTGGAACTTCGTCATGCCGGCCGTGATGATCTTCATCTACACCGTGATCTTTTCGCGCGTCATGAAGGCCAGGATGCCCGGCGTCAACTCCACCTACAGCTTCGGCATCTACCTGATCGCGGGGATGCTGCCCTGGATGGCGTTCTCCAACACCATCCTGCGCTCGGCCTCCGTCTTTCTGGACAAAAAAAGCCTGATCGGCAAGATGCCGGTCTCCCTGGCGGCCCTTCCCCTCTACATCGCACTCTCCGAATGCCTGACCTTTGCGATCGGGTTCGCGATCTACCTGGCGTTCCTATTCGGCGTGGGGGTCGGGGTCTCTCGCTTCGCGCTCCTGATGCCCTTCATCCTGGCGGCGCAGCAGATCTTCGCCTACGCCCTGGGGCTTCTGCTGGCCACCTTCAGCGTGTTCTTCCGAGACCTCAGGGAGATCGTCAATATCGTCGTGCAGCTCTGGTTCTGGTTCACCCCCATCGTCTACATGACCTCCATCTTCTCGGAAAAACTCCTCGGCCTGCTTGCCTGGAATCCGGCATGGCTCTTCATCCAGAGCTATCAGAAGATCTTCTTCCACGGGATCGCCCCAGACTTCGACCGGCTCGCCGTCCTGGTGCTGCTGGGACACATCCTCCTGGCCCTGGCCCTGGCGATCCTCCGTAAACTGGAAAAGGACGTGAGGGATTTTCTATGAGCCTTTCCTCTGGGAACTTTGCTTCGGCACTTTCATGGATAGGGCCGCTCTGCGGCCTATGCATCAGCGTGCTCGCGGCCTGCGCGGCCGTGCGGATGGGACATCGGCTCCGCCAGAGGCGCGCCTACCTCCTGATCCTGTCGTCGGCCCTATTCTTCCTATCCGTCTTCCTTGGGGCGCCCCTTCTGTTCGACCGTCTGGACGCCCTCTGGGGCCTTCGGCCCTACAACGCCCAGATCCAACCGCCGTCTTCATCGGTCCGCGCTTCGCTGCATGACACTCTATCCCTTTCCCTCCGGATCCGGAACGGAGGGTCGCAGACCTGGGACAGCACCGACGCGGATGGCCCCGAATTCCTGAGCTGGCACGTCCTGAACGCGGAGGGAGCCATGCTGCGCTTCGACAACAGGCGCATCCCCTTCCCTCACCCGCTGCCCCCGGGAGAGACGGCGTCGATCTCCATGACGCTTCGTCCCTTCGAGGAAGGGCTGACCGAGGGGCGCTATTATCTGGACTTCGACGTCGTGTGCGAAGGGCGGTTCTGGTTTGCGGACAGGGGATCCTTACCCTGCCGGGTCGGCCTGGAGGTGACGCGATGATCGCCGTCGAGGGAATCGGCAAGCGCTTCAGGCTCTACTCCAGGCCCTCGGATCGCCTCTGGGAGATCCTGTTCCGCAGACCCCGACACTCCGTGCATCAGGCACTGGACGACGTCTCCTTCCGCGTCCCCGACGGGGAGACCCTGGGGATCATCGGCCCCAACGGCGCCGGGAAGTCGACGCTCCTGAAAATCCTGATGGGAATCCTGCTGCCCGACGTCGGGACGGTGGAGTCCAGCGGGCGTATCACGGGGCTGCTGGAGCTGGGGACGGGGTTCAACTTCGAGATGACGGGTCTGGAGAACATCGCCATGAACGGCCTGCTCCTGGGCATGAGCAGGGAGGAGATTCGTCGGCGCCGGGACGCCATTGTCGCGTTCTCGGAGCTGGACACCTTCATCGGGGAGCCCCTCAAGACCTACTCCTCGGGCATGGTGATGCGTCTGGCCTTCTCCATCGCCATCCACGCCTCGCCATCCTGCTTTGTGGTCGACGAGGCCCTGGCCGTGGGCGACGCGCACTTCAGCCAGAAGTGCATGACGGCAATCCGCAGCTTCCGCGCCGGTGGAGGCTCGATCCTCTTCGTCTCTCACGACCTGAACGCCGTCAAGATACTGTGCGATCAGGCCGTCCTGCTCCATCGGGGCCGGGTCGCGGCCTCGGGGGATCCGGAGAGCGTGGTGAACGCCTATAACCACCTGGTGGCCCTGATGTCGGACAAGACAGCGCAGGACGCCGTGCGGAGCGCAGGCAAAAAGACCTCCTACGGCACGATGGAGCTGGAGATCGTATCCGTGGAGGTCATCGGGCGCGACTCGCGGGCCGACGTGGCGGCCTCGGGGGAGACCGCGGACATCACGGTGCGCTTCCTCGCCCACAAGGATGTCCCCGCCCCCGTCGTGGGCATCCTGATCCGGGATCGGTTCGGGCAGGACATCTTCGGCACCAACACGTACCACCACGGCATAAAGCTCGCCGCAGAGGCAGGGGGACGCTATGCCTGCACCTTCACCCTGCCCCTGGCCATCGCCCCGGGGCGCTACACCGTCACGGCGGCGCTCCATACGGGCCCCGCACATAGCGAGCACTGCTACCACTGGAGGGACAGCGCGGCGGAGTTTACCGTGGAGGGGATCCGGGGCAGGATCTTCACGGGCATCGCCTCCCTCGAGGCCGCGATCACCCTTTCCCCGTACCAAGGAGGACGACAGCAGTGATTTATCTGGACTGTTCTTATATCTTTCGAGACCCTGCCGCTCGGGCAGGGCTCCAGCGCGTGACGCGCTGCATCGCACAGGAGGCCGCGAAACTGCGCGGTGACGTGCGATGGGCCGCCCTCACCGAAAGCGGCGCGTTCGTTACCCTCTCCGCCATTCCACAGCCCACAGATCAGCCATGGGCTCACCAAGAAAAAATCATTGCATTCGAACCAGGGGATGTTTATTTCGTATTGGACAGCCTATGGGATCGCAAGGTGCTGGAACGCCTGTCGCCCTTCGTTCCTTTTGGCCTCATCTGCGGTGTGATGTATCACGATCTCATTCCCATCACGCACGAGCGATTGAGCGGCATTTCTCGCAACGTCTTTACCGACTGGGTTGAAGAGACGCTGCGGTATGCCGATTTCTTCGCCTGCAACTCCCAGGAGACCGCCCGCTCCCTGAAGGCCGAGGCTCTGCGCCTCCACCCCTCCCGCGCGCTCGACGACGCGACGGTCTTTTCCTTCCCCCTGGGGGCGGATCTGCCAACCACGGACCCGACCCATCGCCCCAGCGACAAGGAGCTTCTGTATGCCTTCGAAGGCGGCAACACCTGGCTCATCGTCTCCACCCTGGAGCCGCGAAAGAACCACGCCTGTCTGCTGGACGCCTTCGAACGCCTCTGGACCCGGTATCCCCACCTCAAACTCTGCTTCATCGGTAGGAAGGGCTGGATGATCGACGACCTGATCGAGCGGGTTGAAAAACACCCCCTGGGAGGGAAAAGTCTCTTCTGGTTCCGGAACGTCCCCGACCGGGATCTGCAGTGGGCTTACCAGCACGCGAAGGGCTTCCTCTTCCCCTCCTGGGAGGAGGGATTCGGGCTGCCGATTCTGGAGTCCCTCCACTACGGGACGCCGGTGCTGGCCAGCGACATCCCGGTGTTCCACGAGATCGCCGGCGACCGGATCGGCTACTTCGACCCCGCCCGCCCCGACTCCCTTGCGGAATGGATCCTGCGCATCGAGGTGGAGGGGCTGCCCGAACGGCTCCGCCCGGACGGCTCCTTCCGCTGGCCGACCTGGAAGGAGAGTGCGCAGGAGCTGCTCCTTAAAATAGACGCCGCGGTGCAGATCGCAAGGCAGACCAGGGCCGTCCAGCTCAAACACTGGCGCTTTGAGCGGCGCGTCGCCCTCGAACTCGAGCGCGAGCCCGACGCAGCACGACCGGCTGCCGCGGTCGTTACCCCGGCTCCACTTCACGAGGAATGCCCGGCGGCTGAGCCCTCTTTGCCCCCCGCCCCAGCCGCGCTGCCCGCGCCGCTCCCCATCCGTCGGCTTCTACAGATGAACGGCCACGAGCTGATCCGCCACGCCTACGTCCGGCTTTTACACCGCCTGCCCGACCCCGACGGAGAGGCTGCATACCTGGAGAAGCTGATGGCCGGCTTCCCTCCCCTCAGCCTGTTGTCGGCCCTGCGCTTCTCCGAGGAGGGACAGGCCGTAGGGGAGCCCGTTCGCCACCCCCTTGCGCTGCGCCTGCTGGGGCGCCTGCTGGGCACCTCCCGCCTGCCCGGCAAGCTGGCCCGCTACCTGGCCGCCCTGCGTTTTCTGCCCGGCACACGCGGGATGGCGCGCGCCGCGACGATCCAGCTCCAGGAGACAAACGCCGCCCTGGAAATTCTGCGAGGGCAATACCATGCCTCGATGGAGGCGTGGCAGGATGAACGCCACAGCCTCAGGGCCGCTTTTGATGCGGCAAAACAAGCTTTGGAGGAGCGTTCCAACGTCCTGCAGGGGCATATCGACAAGGCACTGGAACAGAACAAGGCCCTGGAGGCACACGCCAACACCCTGCAGGGGCATATCGACACGGCTCAAGAACAAAACAAGGCCCTGGAGACACGCGCCAACACCCTGCAGGGGCATATCGACACGGCCCTGGAACAAAACAGGGCCCTGGAGGCGCGCGCCAACATCCTGCGGGGACATATCGACACGGCCCTGGAACAAAACAGGGCCCTGGAGGAACGCTCCAACATTCTGCAGGGGCGTATCGACACGGCCCTGGAACAAAACAAGGCTCTGGAGGCGCGCGCCAACATCCTGCAAGGGCGTATCGACACGGCCCTGGAACAAAACAGGGCCCTGGAGGAACGCTCCAACATCCTACAGGGGCGTATCGACGAGGCTCAGGAACAAAACAAGGCCCTGGAGGCGCGCGCCAACATCCTGCAAGGGCGTATCGACACGGCCCTGGAACAAA
>CAUPUB010000009.1:0-36139 GCA_963514535.1 uncultured Fretibacterium sp. | reverse complement strand
CGCCACTCGGGCTTCTCATCCTTCCCCAGACGGCGGTACAGGTAAAGCCCCCTAGGATTGAAGTGCCTACTTTGAGGATTATACCAGATCAGGAGCGTTCCCCGCTGCTTGTTCAGGGCCAGCTTCGCGACGGCCCCCTCCACGATCGGGCCGTACCAGGCCAGGATCATCTCCCCCGGAGCCTTGGGCCGGGAGCGCTGCCACTGCAGGCGGTTGCCGCGCTCCTGGGGGAGCCTGAGGACCCTCCCCAAATCGGAGAGGACACGCGCGGACAAGGGGCTCACCCTCCCGACGGCGATCTCCTGCGGCACGTAGCGCGCAATGCGGCTTCCCCTCACCCGCACGAGTTGGGAGGAAAAACGAAAACCCCGATGGGAACAGCTCATGCCGCCGACGGAGAAGAGCGCCGCGGACAGGACCCTCATCCGGGTGCGGATAGGATGCGTCTCCACCGTGCGCCGCAGCAGGTGACACTCCGGCGGGGGCAACGGTGGATCGCACCGCTTCACCCGAACCCTCCCCAGGAAGTGGCGCGAGAAATATTCCCGGATCTCCGCCAGGGACAAGGAGTCCTATTCCTCCTTCAGGGAGAGCAGCGCCTTTTCTATCCGTCCGAAGGGCTCCAGGAGCTCCATCGTCCTCGCCGCCTCCACCAGGAGGGAGACAACCTGCTTGATCTCGTCGGGCCGCGTGCCAGGGGAGAAGGAGGCTCGAAGGGGGGCGCTGACGGAATCCGCCTGGATAAGCAGCACCTCCGCCTCACCCATGGGCTCCACGGCCCCGGCGGCCTCGAGCGGGGCATGGGTGGAGGGAGCCAGGAAGATGGCCCTGCCCTTCCCCGCAGCCCTCAGGGGCTCCAGGAGGTCACCCTCGTTGCAGATCCAGAGCGACGGGCTCGTCTCCACCGCCCCCAACAGGCTCTGTAGGATCAGCTCCTCGCGCAGATAGACATCCAGAGCGCTGCCGTAGAGGATGCGCTCCAGGCGCGAGGGGCGTATTGGGTCCGTGTAGCGGAAATCCATCGGTATGCCCCGCTGGTCCACAACGAGGGAGGCCCCGCGAAACTGTCCCTCCGCGCCCTCGACGGAGACATAACCCAAATTGTTGTGTGCCGAGGCCATCCGTTCTCTCCTTCCATAGCCTGCCCTTAGTAACCTCAAACCATACCATCAAAGCTCCCACCGTCAAGACCAGTCCCCGTCCAAGGACACACGGGAGGTCTCAGGTGCCGAACTCAGGCGTAGAAATCGAAGGACTTCTTAGGGGGCCTCTCAGGGGGTCCCTCGCCCCTTAGCTCCCCGTCATCGCCGGGGTGCGCCGACGCTTGAAAGGAGTTCCCCTTCTCCTCCCGCTCCTGGTCCCGCCGGCGCTCGCCATCCTCGTCCTCATCCCTGCGCCGCACCTTCCGCACCTCGGAGGCGGCCAGGCTGGCCTGGACCCTCTGGGTGCGCCTCACGCTCTCCTGCACCACCTCCTGCCCCTGGGCGGTCTGCTGGGCCGCGGCAATAGCATCCCGAGACATCTGGGCGCTGTGTTCGACGTTGAAATGAGCCATCAAAAGGCTTATCGGCTGGACCATAGGAACACCTCCCTACCGAACGCGGCGCTTCACAAAGGACTGGAACACGCCGTTTCTTTCCGCTTCTCAATTACCCGGAGACGACTACCCCGAGAGGCGAAGAGGTTAGGGCTGGTAATCGAAGGGCTTCAAGACCACCGTCCCGTTCTCCACAGCGAAGGAGCTGAACTTACACGCCTCCCGAACCACGTAGGATACCCCTTTCAAGGAGATCAGGACCCCTGGATAGCAGACATCACGGACCCGGACGATGCCCTTGTTCCGAACTGTGTTGAGACGTTCCTCGAGGGCCACGAGCTCATTCTCCAGGGGGCCCAGCGCAGCTTGAAGCTGGAACTTCATCTTCGTCGCCGACACCATCATCGTGCGCTTCTGATTGTCAAGCTGGCCGGCGGCCTCGAGCTTCTTCAAAAACACGAGGTTGGCCTCCAGTTTCGTCAGGTTTTCCTTATGCTGGGCGATCTCGGCCTGGAGGGTCCGCCGGCGCTCAAGCTGATCGGGCGGGATGCCGACGACGACCTCCGTGCGCGTCCCCATCTCGCTGCCAAGGATCTGACAGGAGACCTCGGATCCAGCCTCGATCCGGCCACCCGCGATCTGGGCCTTACCCCCTCCGGACACGATCACGGCCCCCTGGACGGTGGCGTGGCTGTGGAGGAGGGCATTCTTGACGTAAAGGTTTCTGCAAAAGAGGGTCGCCTGATCCGCAAAGCCCAGCGTGATGTCCCCATCCGCACGGACGAGCCCCTTGGACATCCCGCGGACCCCGCCGTGGATGACCACGCTGCCGCGGCTCTCCACATGGGCGCCCTCGACCATCTCCCTGATCTCGATGTCGCCCACGGAGATGACATGGAACCCCTCCCGAACCGCCCCCTTGATCCTGACGGCCCCGGTGAAGTCCACGCTGCCGACGCCAAAGTCGACGTCCCCCTTGATCTCCAGCTCAGGGATCACGGTCAGCTTACGGTCCTTCCAGACCAACTGTCCGTCCGTGGCCGCGACCAAGGAGAGCTCGTTCCCCTCGGCCGTGCTAAGGCCACTGCCCGCAGGAAACGCAATGTCCTTCACGGCGGCCGCCTTCACCGTGGAACCGATCACCGTCGTCCCGTTCTCCCCCGGAACGGCCGGATGCTTCACTGCGACCTCCTGCCCCGCGGCAACGTTGATGAGGGTGCTCCGGTTCCAGTGATCCACTCTTTCGTTCTCGTTCACCTCCGGGGGCCTGTCGGGGTCGATCTTAAGCTCGATCCTGGCGTTTTCACCCTCGCGCGGCGGAGTCCCTCTCGCGACCACCGGGGAGTCGTCCAGGACCCTGTTCCGGATCAGGTCCGCAATCGCCCCATCGTCGATGCCGAAGACGACCCCCTTCTGGCCCAGCACATCCCTCACGTCCTGCTCGGAAGGCCACGGCTTGGTGAAAAAAGGAGCCTCGAGGGTCGCCGTGGCGGACATGTTATCCTTTGCGAGGTGGATCAGGATCTGAGCGTCCTTCTCCTGCAAGGGATCCCGGGGAGCTATCCGGAACGGACTCCGGCTCTTGAGCCTGAGGAACTCCTCAAGGAGCTTCATGTCGTACTTCCGCACCCCGTTCTCCTTCAGACACGCCAGCGCCTCAGACTGAGAGATCCCCTCCTTCAGGGCCGATACCCAGACCCCCTGCTCGTTCGCCTCCAGCTTCAGGACTCCTTCGTACAAAGCCGCACCCTCCCTGGCCGTCCCCAAAAACCCCCGACGGCACCTCACGCCGGGGATCGAGGGAGCAGCAATATAAGAACAAAGGGCAAACTATCGCCCAATTAACTCAGCGCTTCCTTAAATCAACGTCCCCTAAGTTTCGTTTCGCTCCGCCTTGAGGATCGCCCTCAGGGTGGAGAGCGCATGACCGTGAATCTGGGAGACGCGCGACTCCGTAACCCCAAGGACCCGGCCTATCTCCTTCAGCGCAAGCCCTTCGTAATAATAGAGCGACAGCACCTGAGCCTCCCGCTCGGGGAGCCGGCGCAGCGCATCGACGACCTGCTCCAGCTCCTCCTCCCGCTCCAGCAGCTCAGCGGCCCCATCCCTGCCATCGGAGAGAATGCCCTCCAGGGAGACGTCCCCGTCCTCCAGGGACAGGACCTCGTCGAGGGAGGCCATGTAGTTCCGGCTCGACAGCTCGAGGGTCTCGTAGTAGGTCCTCTCGTCGACCCCCATCTCCTGCATGACCCACTCGTCGCGCAAGGCGCCCCGGTCCCTGAGGACCTTTTCCACCGCCCGGTTCAACCTCTGCAGCTTTTCCCGGCCGGTCCGGGAGATCCAGTCGCACTTACGGAGCTCATCCAGGACGGCGCCGCGGATTCGGGGCACCGCGAAGGTCCGGAAGGAGAAGCCCTTGGCGGGGTCGAAACGATCGATCGCGTCCAGCAGCCCAAAGACACCGAAGCTCCAGAGATCCTCGTAGTCCAAGCCCTGCGGCGGGGAGACCGCCATCCTTCCCACCACATATTTGATCAGCGGGAGATACCGTATAATAAGCCGTTCCCGGCACGCGGCCGTAGGCGAGCCGATATACTCCTCCCACAGCGCGGCGTCGGAGGCATCCACGCTCAAGGCATCCCCCTCCTGTCCCCCCCCGGCGGAAGGAATCCGATAAGGGGCCCATGAAAACAACTATTTTCCCCGAAGCTTATCCGTTGGAACTAAATTTCAGTTGTGCCCTTTCCCAGGGTTTTGACCGTCAGAATCCAAGTATCCGTGGAGAACTCCACGGTACGCCCCTTGTTGCCCCCCGTGTCCGAGGCAACCAGGGGAATGCTCATTTTTGAGAGCATATCCGTCGTCTCCTTGACGTTGCGGGCCCCGACGGCTAGGAAATCCGTCTGTGCGCCGGGCAGGGCGAACATCTGGGCGCCGCCGGCGATCTTCGCCTTCATGCGGGACTTGGAGGCCCCCTTCTTGATCATCGCGTCCAGGAGGGCGGGCACCGCCGTATCCGCGAACTTCCCCACCTTCTCCAGCGACTTGGCCCCCCGGCTGTCGGGAAGCATGATATGCACCATCCCCGCGATCTTCGCCGTCGTGTCGAAGATCACCAGCCCAATGCAGGAACCCAGCCCCAGGGTGATCAGCTTTGCAGGTGCGCTGGCAACCACCAGGTCAGCCATCCCCACGTGGAAGGAATTCATCGCCATAGCTACAGCACCTGCAACTTTCTCAGCAGAAGCTCCAGAGCATCGGGGTCCGGCAGCATGACGATGTTGCCGGACCCGGTGGAGCCGTCCGTTCCCTCGACGTGGAGCTCCGTGTTCACCACCAGGGCCATCTCGCCCATCTGCCCGAAGATCGAGGCCACGACGTCGAGGATCGAGGACAACATGTCGTGCGCAACGCCCGGGACGGAGATCTGATGTTCCGTCCCGATGAGGAGGTTGATCGCGTTGAGGAAGGAGCTCAGGATGATGTTACCGACCTCCGTCAGGGCGCTGTCGCTGATCTCCTGAGGAAGGTCCGGCGGGACGGCGTCCCCGAACTGCTGCCTCAGCAGCAGGTCCACCATCATCTTGGCGTCCTCTTCTTTCTGGATGAAGATCAGGCTGCATCCAAAATCCCCAAGGGAACGGACAAAGACGGCGGCGATGAGCTCCGTCGGGTCCCCATAATGCTCGGCCAGCTCGTAAATGGATACGAGCTCCGCCTTCGGGACATCCATATCGATCATGCGGCCCAAAAGCTTGGACAGCGCGGTCGCCGCGTTGCCCGTGCCAATGTTGCCGACCTCCCGGATGGCGTCCAGCTGCAGATAATTGAATGAGCTCAGATCAAGCATGCGCTACCTACCCCTTGGTCGAGTAAAAGGATGCCACGTCCAGGATCAGCGCCACGTTGCCGTCTCCGAGGATCGTCCCGCCCGTTATTCCCTTGATCTTGGAGAGGAACCGCCCCAGGGACTTGATGACGATCTCCTGCTGGCCGATCAGCTCGTTCACGATAAAGCCGATCTTGCTCTTGCCGATCTTGACCACGACGACGGGATACTCGTCACGATCCGTGTCGTCCATCTCGGTCTCCAGGACGTTCCCCAGGTCGCTGAGCGACAGGACCTCGCCCCTCAGGAGCGTGGCCGGGGCGCCGTGCACCGTCTTGATGTTCTCCTTCTTGACGAGGATGGTCTCCTCCACGTTCTCCAGCGAGATGGCGTAGGTCTCGTTCCCCACCTTGATGAGCAGCGAGAGCACGATGGCAAGCGTCAGGGGCAGGCGGACGTAGACCCGTGTCCCCTGTCCCAGCTTGGAGACGAGGTCCAGCTGTCCTCCCAAGGCCTCGACCTTCGTTCTGACGGCATCCATACCAACCCCGCGGCCCGAGATGTCGGTCACGGCCTTTGCCATGCTGAACCCGGGGATCAAGACCAGCTGCACGGCCTCCTCATCGGTCATGACCGAGGCCTCCTCCTCCGTAAGGATCCCCCGCTCCACCGCCTTCTGTTTGACCCTCTCGGGGTCGATCCCCGCGCCGTCGTCGGACACCTCGATGATGACGCCGCTGCCCTCCTGATAGGCCGAGATCTTCAGGATCCCCTTCTCGGGCTTGCCGATGGCGCTCCGGTCCTCGCGCCGCTCGATGCCATGGTCCAGGGAGTTGCGGATCAGGTGCACCATGGGGTCGCCGATCTCGTCGATCACGGTGCGATCCAGCTCCGTATCCTGCCCCTCCAGGACCAGCTCGACATCCTTGCCCAGCGTCTTCGACAGGTCACGAATCAACCGCGGGAAGCGATCGAAGGTGAAGGAGACCGGGACCATGCGCAGCTTGGTCACCAGTTCCTGGATGTCGCCCGAGATGCGTCCCAGCTGGGAAAGGGGCTCGTCGAACTCCCGAAGGCGGGCCTCCTGGACCAGGCGCTCGATTCGCGCACGCCCAATAACCAGCTCGCCGACCAGGTTCATGAGCTTGTCCAGGCGCCCGATATCCACGCGCACCGTCTGGCTTGCCTTCTTGACACCGTCCGCCTTGGCGGCGGCCGGAACGACAGGTTTCGCCGGCACGGCAGCGGCAACCGTTGGATGGGCGGGCTCCACCTTCACGGGGGCCGCTCCCTCGGCCGGAGCGACGGGGGCCGGGACCGGCGCGGCAGGTACCGCTGGCTGGGCAGCGGCGGCCTTCACCTCGCTCAGCTCCACGGAGGCCACGTCGCTGATCTTGAGCGCCGCCTGGCGGATATCCTCTGCGGGCAGGGAGGAGCCGATATAGACCGAGAACTCCAGCTCGAACTCCTCGTTCTCCAGGGCCTCGACCGAGGGCTCGGTCTTGATGATGTCCCCCATCTCCTCGAGGCGGTTGACCACCATATAGGAGCGCGCCGCCTTGAGGAGGCAGGTCTCGCTCAGGGTGACGCGGAACTTGTACACACTCATCCCCAGGCCCTCCGCCTCGGCCACCCACTCCGATTCCTGCTGGGAGAGCCCGTCAACCTGCCTCGTCTTCGGGACGGGAGCAGGAGCTGCCGGGGCCTCGGAGGCCGGAGCCTCCGGCGCGGGGCCCTGGTTACGCAGGGCCGCGACCAGGGCGGACACGTCGAGGTGCGCGTCACTCCCGCCGCCGCGAATCGAGTCCACCATGCCCTGTATCGAGTCTAGGGCGGTAAACAACAGGTTCATATCCGAATCATCCAGATGACGGACCCCCTTGCGCGCCTCGTCCAAACGATCCTCCATCGCATGGGTCAGCCCCGCCATCTTCTCGAACCCCATTGTCGCCGACATCCCCTTCAGCGTGTGGGCGGCCCTGAAGATCTCGTTGATCACGTCCATGTTGACCGTGTCCTTCTCCAGCGCCAGAAGCAGGTCGTCCAGCCTCTGGAGATTGTCGTCCGCCTCATCGAGAAACGCCCCCAGGTATTGGCTCATGTCCATATCAGTCATGACTTACCATCCCCAAACTCGTGATTTCCGATCCCGGATAATGTATTTTTCAAATCCTCAGCCGGCGCCCCAAGAACCTTACCCGCCGACATTTCTGACCAAAGCGCCGGGGATCTCCGGCAGGGGCAGCAGCTCGTCCACCGCCCCCAGCTCTACCGCGGCCCTCGGCATGCCGTAGACCACACAGGTCTCCTGGGACTCCGCAATGATACGGGCTCCCTTTTCATGCAGGGCCAGAGCTCCGTCCGCACCATCCCGCCCCATGCCCGTCAGAACAACACCCAGGACGTTTCCCCCGAACTCGTCCAGGGCACTCAAAAACATTATATTCGCAGAGGGCTTGACAGACAACACCGGAGGGGCATCCGAGAGCTCACAGAACGTCCCGCCCCCCCTGCGCCGGACCATCAGATGGCTTCCGCCCGGGGCGATCGCGACGAGCCCCGGCCTCAGCGCCAACCCGTCGGCCCCCTCGACGACCGTCAACGCGCTCGCGGAGTCCAGACGTTTGGCGAACAGTGCCGTGAAGCCCGTGGGCATATGCTGCGTCACCACGATGGGGAGCGGGAAGCCGGCCGGCAGGGCGGACAGGAGCTGGGTCAGGGCCACAGGCCCCCCCGTGGAGGCGGCGACTGCCACGATCTCGCACCGCCCCCTCGGCCCGGCAGACGCCCCTGGCCGACGCGCAAAAACAGGCCCCGGACGCGGCTCCGACACGCTCCAGCCACGAAGGGGGCGGACGCGTGCCGTGCTGGCCATGACCACCTTGGAGATAAGATCGGCCCCGATGACCTGGATGTCCAGGGACGTGGAGCCCGAGGGCTTGCCCACAAAATCGACGCAGCCCAGGGACAGGGCCTTCAGCGTCACCTCGGCCCCCCTTTGCGTCAGGCTGCTGACCATGACAACCGGCATGGGGCGGACCCTCATGATCTCCTCCAGGGTAGCCAGCCCGTCCTTCCGGGGCATCTCCACGTCCATCGTGACGACGTCGGGGGACAGTGCCGCTATCTTCTCCAGGCCGTCCTGTCCATCACGGGCCGTGCCGACGACCTCGATGCGGGGGTCGGAGGACAGGATATCCCCCAACATCCTCCGCATCAGGGCGGAATCATCGACGATCAGCACCCTGATCTTCTTCATCCCCGACATGATCCCAGCCATGGCCCGTCACACGCCCCTGGAGCTCAGCTCCTGCTGACGGATAAACCCCCCCATCAGCTTCTCCGCGAAGGCGGGAAGGACCTCGTAGGCCATCCCCGCCTCGGTGTCCCCATTCTCAGCGACGCTGAACACCTTGATTAGATGACAGACCAAAAAGAACTCGGAGTCCGCTATGGCTACCTGCAGAAGGTAGCGTCCCCGCTCCCTGAGATACGGAGCCTCCGCCCCCTGGACCACCACCCCGACGCCCCCGAGACTGATGTCCTGCAGCATGACGGGGAACCACCGGCGCTCCGGCAGAGGGGGCTGCGGAGCTCCCTCCTCGCCCACATCCTCCGGGTCAACCTCCAGCAAAAAGGCCTGAGCCCTGATCTTACAGGGCACCCGTACGAACATGCGCCTCTGGGTCCTCTCGAGCTGGCCCTTCAGGGCCAGCCACAAAAGGGGGATCTGAGCGTTGATGTCGTGACGGGCAATCTGGGCCTCGCTCTGATAGAAGTTACCGCTCGACTCGATCCGCAGCGTGAGCTCCAGGTTCCGGGCCATCGGCAGAAGCGCCCCCTTGAACATGGGGTGTGCGACGCCAAGCAGGAGAAGTCCGTCCTCCGACGAGGACAGATCCTCGAGACGGGAGGCGTAGTTCCCCTTGTAGAGGCCATCTGCGATACCCAGCTCCATTCTGGAGCCGATCAATTCCTGAAGAAGGTCCTGCATCTTTATCCGGTCTGTCGACATGATTATTTCTCCATAAAAAAGCCTCGGGATAGCCGCAGAAAGAAGGCCTTCAATCCCCTCGGCGGATACGAAAGCTCCTTGTTTCCCCCCCAGCGCGCCAAAAGCTCATCCGCAAGCCTGCGGACGCAGATCCCCGCGGGGGTCGCGGGGAAAAGCCGGTAAAACGTCCCTCTGAGGCGTACCGCCCTCCCCACGGAGTCGTCCCTCAGCACATGTCCCAGATAGACCGGCGAGCGCCCCAGGAATTGATGGGACGCCGTCAGGATACGGCCGGCCACCTCTCGCGCCTCGCCATCGCTGTTCGCCATATTGACGACGAGCAGGAACTCCTTCTCCTCGGGCGAGGCCCCCTCCAGGGACTTGAAGACCCCATAGGCATCCCGGACCGACGTGGGCTCCGGCGTCGTGACCAGAATCGTTGTATCCGCCGCCAGCGCAAAGGCCAGGACCCCTTTATGGATTCCCGCCCCCGTGTCCAGAACCACGATGTCGGCCCTGTCCTCCAGCAGCCCCAGGGAGTCGATGACCCCCGTGAGCTCCGTATCGTCCAGGTCCGCCAGGTCCTTCAGTCCAGCCCCCCCCGGCAGGATCTCCACATTCTCCTCCAGGGGCACGACAACCTCGTCAAGACGCCTGCTGCCGTCGATGACGTGGGACAGGTTGAATCGGCTGCTGATTCCGCACAGAAGGTCGATGTTCGCCATTCCCAGATCCGCGTCCAGCAGTACGACCCTGTTCCCGCCATCGGCCAGAGCACAGGTCAGGGCGAGCGCCAGATTGCTCTTGCCCACGCCCCCCTTGCCACTGAGCACTGCGACCGTCCTGGGCCCGTTTCCGCGTTGCCGGCGATTCCCCTGCCTCTGAGCCTCGACCAGGCGCCGAAGGTCCCCGGCCTGATCCCACGGGATGGGGTTCATGCCGTCCGCCGCCCACGATCCGACGAGATTAAAAGGTCCGCAATACGCCTGCCCGACGCCATCTCGATATCGTTCGGGACGTTCTGCCCGACCGAGAGGAAGGAGACGGGACGTCCCAGGGTCTGCTGCACATTGAACACGGCCCCGTAACTGACCGTCTCGTCCAGCTTGGTGAAGATCAGATGGGAGACCGGGATATCCGGGACATGCTCCACGACGTCCATCATGTCCCTGTACTTCATGTTGGCCGCAAGGACGAGGTGCACCGCGTCGGGCGCAAAGGCATCATAGAGTGTCTCGAACGCCTCCAGGCTCCTGCGGTCCCTCTGGGCCCGTCCCGCCGTATCCAGCAGGATGAGGTCCGCCTCCGGGTGCTCGTCCAGCACCGAGGGAAAACTGTCCGCGCCCAGAACCACCTCCAGAGGTACCCCCAGTATCTTAGCATAGGTGCGCAGCTGATCGACCGCGGCGATGCGATAGGTATCGCTGGTGAGAAGCAGGACGTTCCGGTGCTCCAGAAGCGCCTGGACCGCGGCCAGCTTGGCGATCGTCGTCGTCTTTCCAACGCCCGTGGGCCCCAGGAACATCACCTTGCGGCCCCCCGTGGCCTCGCCTCCCCTGTCCCCCGAACACGGGATCCTCGACGCCAGCCAGTCGCCGAAGGGGAGGGACCCGTCCGAGGCCCCGTAATCCGTCAGCAGCTTCTTTATAATTCCCTCGTCGACCTCGGCACTCCGCAGACGTTCCTCGATATCCTGCCCCTCCCCGACATCCGGACCTCCTGCCGAGCCGGATACCGGCAGCCCCGCACGAAAGGCCGTATCGGCCCTCGCAGGCTGGGGCTCGGGGGGCTGCGCTTTGGGAACCCCAAGGCGCTCCATCAGGGTATCCAGGCGCTGCGACAGCGCGCCGACCTCATTCTTCAGCATCTGAGCCTCGGAGGCGGGGAGCGCCCCCTCCTGCCTGACACGTTGAGCGCTGTCCAGTCCCTCGGAGGAGAGCTGGACGCTGTCCCCATCCGCGGAGGACGCAACCCCTCCCCTGAGCGCGGTATAGGCCGCCCTGGCGGACTCGGCCTGGGGGGGAGCGGAGGGGGGGGGGACGTTCCCGGAGGAGCGCTCCTTGAACTCCATCAGCTTCTGGAAGGCGATGAGGCTTTCCCGGCGCGCGAGGTCGTCGTCCCGGACATCCCTGGCGCGGGGCTCCTTTTTGGGTTTGGACTCCTCCTCCAGGATACCGGCTGTCACCATCAGGACCGAACGCTGGAAAAAGCCCAAGACCCCTCCGACGCGCACCACCCGCGTGGAGAGGATCACCGCGTCCTTGCCCAGCCGCTCAGCCGCCAGCCTCAGGGCATCCGCGTCGTCCCTGGCCTCGAAGGAGATCTGATTGACAACCCGCATCTACTCCACCATTCCCACCGTCTTGATTTGTATTCCGTGAGCGATCTCATTGTACGATACCACAAAAACGTTCGCCACGGAGCCCTCGATCAGGCGCCGGACGACCAACCTCACGTTGGGGTGCACCAGCAGCACGGGGGTATGGCCCTTTGCCAGCATATCGTCCACGGCCCGTGAGATCGCGGCAATCATCTTCTGGACCTCACGCGGGTCCAGGTTCAGCTGCCAGCCCCGGGCCAGGTCCCCATCCATGCTCGCCATGATCTTCTGCTCCCAGTTCGGGGAGAGGGTCGCTGCCGTGATCACGCCGTCCTCCCCCTGGATTTTGAGTGAGATCAGACGGGACAGGGACTCGCGCGCCCGTTCCGTCAGGAAGTCCACGCTCCGGGACAGCTTGCCGTAGTCCGCCAGGGCCTCGAAGATCGTCACGAGGTCACGAATGGGGATCTGCTCCTTGATGAGGTTCTGCAGCACCTTCTGGATCTCCCCGAGCGACAGGGAGGCCAGGAGCTCCTCCACGACGGCCGGGGCGCTCTCCTTGACCATATCCGTGAGCTTCTGGACCTCCTGACGGGTCAGGAGGTCGGCTCCATTCCTCCGGATGACCTCCGACAGGTGGGTCGCCAGCACGGACGGCGCATCCACGACCGTATAGCCCATGGCCTCGGCCTTGTCCCTGAGGTCCGGGGATATCCAGAGCGCCGGCATCCCAAAAGCGGGCTCCTTCGTCGGGATCCCGATCAGGTCCTCCTCGACACCACCCGTATTCATGGCCAGATAGTGGTCCGGCAGCAACTCGCCCCGTCCGGCCTCGGCCCCCTTGACCCTCAGGATGTACTCCGTCGGCTTTATCTGGATGTTGTCGCGGATGCGGATGGGGGGGACGACGACGCCCAGTTCCACGGCCATCTGCTTCCGTATGGTTCCGATGCGCTCCAGCATGTCGCCGCCCTGGGCCGGGTCCACCAGCGGGATGATCGCATATCCGATCTCGGCCTCCATGGGGTCGACGGTCAAAAGGCGCATGACCTCCTCCGGTGAGGCCGGCGAGGGCCTGCTCTCGCCCTCCGCCTGCGGGGCGCCGGGCGCACCGCCCCCGCCGCCCCCGGGCATCGGCGCCCCACCGGCCTGCTGCGGTGCGCCAGAGGGACGCGCCTCCCCACCCTCGATCTCCTGTGCCGTCCCCTCTCGTGCCACCATGTAGCCCATGCCCCCCATCAGGGAGGCCAGGATGACGAACGGAATCGTCGGCAAGCCCGGGATCATCCCCAGGGCAAAGAGGAGGCCGGACCCGATGTAGAGGGGCCGGGGGTACTTCGTGAAGGCGACCACGATATCCTGCCCCAGGTCGGAGGCCGCGGCCGCCCGCGTCACGATGACGCCCGTGGCCGTGGAGAAGAGCAGGGCCGGAATCTGGGAGACCAGGCCGTCGCCGACGGTCATCAGGCTGTAGAGCGCGGCGGCCTTCCCCGCGGGCATCCCCCTCTGGAAGACGCCGATCGAAAGGCCGCCCACGATGTTGATCATCGTGATGATGAGGCCGGCGACAGCATCCCCCTTGACGAACTTCGAGGCTCCGTCCATCGCCCCGTAGAAGTCCGCCTCCCTCTGGATGTCCTTGCGCCGGGCCCGGGCCTCCTGGTCGTCGATGAGCCCGGAGTTCAGGTCGGCATCGATCGCCATCTGCTTGCCCGGCATGGCGTCCAGGGTGAAGCGCGCTGCCACCTCCGCGACGCGCTCCGCACCCTTCGTGATGACCAGGAGCTGGATGATGACCAGGATCAGGAAGATCACGACGCCGACGATGTAGTTGCCCCCGACGACGAAGTTGCCAAACGCCATGATGATCTCGCCGGCGTAGCCGTTCAAAAGGATGAGGCGGGTCGTCGAGACGTTCAGGGCGATGCGGAACAGCGTCACGATCAGGAGCAGGGTCGGGAACACCGACAGGTCCAACGCCCGCTTGACGTAGAAGGTCACCAGAAGGACGACGACCCCCAGCGTAATGTTGGCGGCGAGCAGGACATCGATCAGCCCCGTAGGGAGGGGAATGACCATCATAACGACGACGAGCACCATCAGAAGGGCCACGCCGATGTCCGAGTAGTGCAGAATCTTTTTCAGCATGGACTTCTCAAGCCCAACAGTCTCAGCCAAGCTGGTCCCTCCCGAGCAAAATCCCGGCGGCCTCCCGGAGGTCGGCGCCGTGCGGCGCGGTTCCCTCCACACAGAACCCTCGGCAAACCGTCCGTCTATCCTCTTAATTGTACACGAAAAGGGACAAAAAAGCCGTCCCTCGAGGGGCACGGCTTTCACAAAATGCTCCAAATCGCATTTTTTATTTTAAAGAAAGGCTTAGCGCCTCTTAGCCCTCCTTGATGAAGAACCTGTCTATGAAGTGCTCGATGTCCACAATTTCCGGCATTGGCCACCCCGTTATCCAGTGGGGACTCGCTTGAAAAGCCCGATTCGTTATAGTATATTGTGAAAGTTGCCGAAGGGATCGGGATATTATGGCGGCGGCTGTATTTTTTCCATTTTTGACGGACCCGTGACGGTTCTATAGGGCAGATTCGGAGGAAAAAATGATGAGAAAAAGCGTTTGGATGGCCCTGGCGGTAAGCGCAGCCCTGTTTTTTGGAGGCCCCGCCTCCTTTGCGGGCGAGCATAAGATCTCGGGCAGCTTCCTGATGGGAACGGGGAGCGCCACGGGAAACTATTACGCTTTCGGCAGCGCGCTGGCGCAGGTCATCAACCGGCATACGGGGGCCAACATCACCGTGAGCTCCACGGGGGGGTCCGTAGAGAACGTGCGGCTCCTCAAAAAGGCCGATATCGAACTTGCCCTGGTGCAGACCGACGTCAACAGCTACGCGCTGGACGGCGTGGAACAGTTTGCCGACGGCGCCGTGGGCAACTTCTCCGCGATCACCGCCTGTTACCCCGAGATGGTCCAGATCGTCGTCAGCAAGGCCAGCGGGATCAAAAGCGTGCCCGATATGCGCGGCAAGCGTATCTGCGTCGGAGCTGTCGGCTCGGGATACGAGGTTGCGGCAAGGCAGATCCTGGGCATCTACGGCATGACCTACGACGATATCGACGAGCGCTTCCTCAGCCAGTCCGAGGCGAAGAACGCGCTCCAGGACGACCAGATCGACGCCTTCTTCATGTGCTCGGGGTACCCCAACGCGAACGTGACCGAGCTGTCCCTGACGGGCAAGATCGACGTCATCTCCATCGACGACGGGCATATCTGGCTGCTGCTGGAGAAGTACCCCTTCTATGCCGAGTATGCGACGCCGGACGACCAGTACAAGCTGGGCCATCCCGTGAGCTCGGTGGCGGTGATGTCCATGCTCGTGGCGCTGAAGGAGCTTGGCGAGGACGACGTCTACGCCATCACGGAGGCCATCTATGAGAACCTCGGCGAGCTCCGCGGGGTGAACAGGAAGGCGGAGCACATGTCCCTGGAGAATCCCTTCCGCGGCATCCCGGGCAACATCCACCCCGGCGCGGCCCGTTTCTACAAGGAGAAGGGAATCGAGCTCCCCAACATGTAGGTAGATGTGCATTTCGGGCTGGCCCCCTCTTTCGTTGCCTGTCTCCGTTCCGGCAGGTCGGGGGCCAGCCTTGTTTTTCTGCTGGAGGGTGGCGGCGTTGAGTCTTTTCAATCATCAAAAAAACAATCATCAAAACTCCCATTGTGAAAAATCCAATCGTGAGAAATTGAATGCAGTCCCCGTGGATGTCGATCTGTCCGAGCTGGAACGCGATTCACGCTATCGCATCTTCTCCGGGGGCATGAGCGTCTTCGTTACGGCGATCCTGGTGCTCTTTGCCGTCTTCCAGCTTTACGCCTCGCTGAGCGGGCGCCTGCCGCAACAGATCCTGCGCTACGGACATCTCGGCTTCGCGGTCGGCCTCGCCTTCATCCTCTATCCGACGACGAAGAAATCGAGCCGCCGGAGGATCAACCCTCTGGATATATTCTTCGCCGCCGCGTTCCTGGCGGTGATCGCCTACTTCATCGTCAACTTCAAGGCCCTCCAGCTCCGCGCGGGCGACTATACGATGCTGGACACCGTCATGGCGGGCATAGGGCTGTTCCTCGTGCTCCTGGCCTGTTGGCGCGTGGTGGGGCCCCCCATCGTGATCATCGCGCTGTGCTTCATCCTCTACGGCCTGATGGGGTCGCGCGGCCTGATCAGGATCGAGATGCCCGGGTTCCTGGCGCAGAGGGGCTATCTGCTGCCGCGCATCCTCACGCACCTCTTCATCACGACCGAGGGCGTCATCGGCAACCCCATCGGGGTCTGTTCGACGTACATCTTCCTGTTCATCCTCTTCGGGGCCTTCCTCGAGAAGACGGGGATCGGCCAGTTCTTCATCGACCTCGCCAACGCCCTGGCGGGATGGGCGGTTGGAGGCCCGGCGAAGGTGGCGGTGCTGTCGTCGGCCCTCCAGGGCACCGTATCGGGCTCCTCCGTGGCGAACACCGTGTCGACGGGGTCGTTCACCATCCCCCTGATGAAGTCCCTGGGCTATGAACCGGAGTTCGCCGGGGCCGTCGAGGCCGCGGCGTCCACGGGCGGGCAGATCATGCCCCCCGTGATGGGATCGGCCGCATTCCTGATCGCCGAGTCGGTGGGGGTCCCCTACCCGCAGCTCATGTTGACAGCGCTGATTCCTGCCCTGCTGTACTTCGCGGGAATCTGGATCATGGTGGACTTCGAGGCGCGGCGCAAGGGGCTGGAGGGCCTTCCGCGCGAAGAGCTGCCGCCGGCAAAGCCCCTGCTCCTGCAGAAGGGGCACCTCGTCCTGCCACTGTGCGCCATCATCTACTTCATGCTGTCGGGCTTCACCATCACCCGGTCGGCGTTGTGGGGCGTCCTGATTGCCGCCGTGGTCCCCTTTCTGCGGAGGAGCACCTGGGTCTCCCCCAGGCAGGTCCTCGCGGCGCTGCCCCTGGCCGCGCGCAACGTCGTCTCGGTGGCCACGGCGTGCGCCACGGCGGGCATCATCGTGGGGATGGTCACGCTGACCGGCCTGGGACAGAGGATCGGCGCCGGGATGTTCCAGGTCGTCGGGGGCAACGTGTTCCTGGGGCTTGGCTGCGCCATGATCACGTCGCTGGTGCTCGGCATGGGAGTGTCCACCACCTCGAACTACATCATCACGTCGACCGTGGCCGCGCCGATCCTGATCCAGCTGGGCATCCCCCTCCTGGCGGCCCACATGTTCTGCTTCTACTTCGGCATCATCGCGGACATCACGCCTCCCGTGGCGCTGGCCGCCTATGCCGGCTCGGCCATCGCCAAGGGCAATCCCTTCAGGACGGGGGTCAACGCCTCGAAGCTGGCCATCGCCGCCTTCCTGGTGCCCTACATGTTCGCGCTCAACCCCAAGCTCATCATGATCGGCGGGACCTTCGCCGAGGCCCTGCCCATGATCCTGACCGCCCTTGTGGGGCTGTTCGGGATCGGGGGCGGCCTCATCGGCTACCTCAATGCCCCGATAAAATCCTACTGGCGCCTGCTTCTGATCGCCGGCGGGCTGGGGCTCCTCATTCCCGGGACGACGAGCGACCTGGTCGGGGTGGTGCTCATCCTGGCCGTTTACTTCTTCCACCTGCGCAGGAGAAAGGGCGCATGACCGCCCACGACCGCCGCGGGGTGAGAAGGGCTGTCCGGAAATGAGGCTCTTCATGGTGCGCCACGGGGAGACGGCCTGGAACCGGGAGGGGCGCCTCCAGGGTCAGAGGGACATCCCGCTGGACGAGACGGGGCTGCGGCAGGCAGAGCTCACGGCCGGGCGCTTTCGCGGTTTTCCGCTGGACGCGGTGCTCTCCTCGCCGTTGAGGCGGGCGGAGGCGACCGGCAGGAGGATCTTCGAGGCGGCGAAATGCGAAAGTTTCGTGACCGACCCCGGCTTCCTGGAGATCCACCACGGCGACTGGGAGGGCATGACCGTGCGGGAGATCGCGCAGAAGGACGCGTCCCTGCTGGAGGAGTGGCATTCCTGCCCCGAAAGGGTGAGGATGCCCGGCCCCGGCGGCGAGACCCTGGAGGACGTGCGGCAAAGGGCGGTATCGGCGCTGGAACGCGCCATGCCGAACTCCGGCAAAGACACGCTGCTGGTGACGCACGGCGCGGTCCTCAAGGTGCTGATCTGTCACTTTCTCGACGTCCCGCTGTCCTGCTATTGGCGGCTCAGGGTCCCGAACTGCGGCGTCTCCTGCGTCGAGTTCACGGACGGAATGCCGCGTGTGGCGCTCTTGAGCGACGTCGGCCATCTGAGGGAGGGGCGAGGAAACTTTTTGCCGTAATTTTCCGCAGAATAAATCATTCATATGCTTCGTTCAATCAGACGGCCCGCTCTTTGCAGCCTTTCGGGCGGCGGATGCCGTGTTGGCGCCAACATCGAAGTAAAGTCCGGCAGTTTCACCTTCAACGCTGACGAAAGGCACGCCTTGGCCGCTTCGTACCCCTTCGGTCCGATGTACTTCTTTGTGCTCCATCGGTGCGCGTTGCGGTTCATAAAAGCTGCCGGATGAAGGTCCCAGCTCCCCGCACGGTTCATACTTCGTCAACGCTCTGCTTATTACCTGCAAAAGCTTTGGGATTGGGAGAAAAAATCCGGTTCATCATGAACTCTCTGTACTTGGTGGGCTTCATCCCGGTATGTCTTCGGAACATTTCCGACAGGCTGCCGATGCACCGATACCCCACCATCTCGGCGATCCGGGAAACGGGGAGCTCCACATCCCGCAGAAGGCGTCCCGCATGGGGCATACGCTGGATCACGATATACTGCTGGACGCTTGTGCATCCGTCTCTCCAGTTCCTCGATTCGCCCGTCAGCCAATCCTTTTCGTCCGATCGCCAAACTTTCGGGTAATTGCATTGACAACGAATGCCCGGATAATTTAAGATATGGTCCAGCCGATATGCACCGAGTGGATTATATTTTCGGAAGAATTTGACCCTCAAGCTTCCTGCATCCAGGGTTTCTATATCGAAGTTTCCTGCGTCCAAATTTCATGCATCAAAAGAGGCGGGAAAAGTCCTTGAGAAACTTTTCCCATCCAATTTGTTCGCTGCACAATAGTTTGATACAGAAAAACTACTTTGCGGGCAATGCGTAAGGGACACGACAGAAAGGGGAGATTCAAGTGAACGACAGGGCAGGCATCTACGAGCGGCTGACGGCATTACCGTATATTCACGCGTATCGGCAGTTGATCATGGGGGCGGTTGAACTGGACGTATTCACGCAGCTGGAGACGCCGGTCACCGCGGGGGAACTGTCCGGAAGGATGTCCTGGAACGAATACAACACCCTCAACCTCCTGAAGGGGCTTTACGGCATCGGTTTCCTGGAGCGGGACGGCGACAGCTTCCGCAACATGCCCGAGACCTCGAGATACCTGGTCAGAGGGAAGCCCGAGTACATGGGGGGCGTGTTGTCCTTTTTCTGCGGCAATCAGGGCATGAACCTCGGAAACGTGGCACGGCATGTCAAGGAGGGGCCGAAGCCGGAGGAGCATACCCAACGGTCCATGGATTTTGCGGCCTATGGCGCGGCGATGCGCGACGCGCAGTCCGGCATACGCCAGCAGGAGCTGCTGGACATCATCCACAGTCTTCCGGAAAACAGCTCGATCGGGAGGATTCTGGATCTCGGCTGCGGAGCCGGCTGCTTGGGGCTCGCCGTCATACGGGATGCCCCGGAGCGTACGGGCGTCCTTTTCGACCTGCCGTCCATGAAGAGATTGATCGAGGAGACCGTCTCCCTTGCCGGAATGCAGGAGCGGGCCTCCGTCATGACCGGAGACTTTACGAAGGACGACATTGGCGGCGGCTATGACCTGATCCTCTGCCATTCAATCATGCTGTTCGCCATTGCGGGCGGCCCGGATTTCTTCGCCAGGCTTAGGATGGCACTGAACCCGGGCGGTTTGGTCGTGTGCGTGAACGAGGGCATCGAGCCCGATTATTCTGGCCCCTGGGATATGATCCTGGGCTACATGGCGTTCAATCTCCAGGGGATGCCGATAGGCGTGCTCAAGGGGCAGGTAGCGGACATGGCAAAGGCAGCCGGGTTTGGCCCGGTGGAGAACAGGACGGCCCTCCTCAGCACGGGAACGCACGACATAAATATTTTGAGGAAGCGGGGTTGAAGCTCAACCGATCAACCGGCGAATACTCCGGGCTCATCGCGATTGCTTGACCTGGAGCCGGATCGAAATTACAGCTGTTTTTGCCCCTGTGGGCAGGGCAAGGTCTGTCCTGACGGACTGCCGAGATATCGGTGACCGGGATTGGTGCGTACTTCGCTCCGGTTAAGCCCGGCTATGCAAAGGTCATTTTCTGAGCCGCCGCCAGAAAAAAGTCGCCGGACCAGATCGACAGATCGTCCGGGTTGGAGACGAAACGAATGATATCGGCCCTTGCCGATTCGACATCCAGCGCCTCTATCCGTTTTATCAGCAGGTCGTGAAATATTTTTGCGGTCAGGGGGCCGTCCCAGGTTTTGTGTCCGCTCTGCATCATTCGTTTTTCAAGGTGCGCAAGATGCAGGGGCGTTCTGCGCGACACATACCACACAAAATCGTACCAGTCGCGGCCCTTGACGCGTCCCTTCCAGTCGCGGCAGAGCAGCGCGTGCATCTTCCCTGCGAAAATATCCGACAAGACTATGAAGGTCATTTCGCAATCCCCAAAAACACGGCCAGGCAGCGCTCGACCTCCACCAGCGTATTGGCATCGATGTGCCCGAAAGTCTCCCCTACCTTGCTGCGCTTCACCGTCATGATCTTGTCCACCATAATCTGAGAGGGTTCTTTCAAGCCGTTCTCCGTGCCCGACGGAACCGTGACCCGCAGCAGCGGCGCGGCGACAATCGTGCTGGTGATGGGGAGCACGGTAACGCTTGTGTGTTCACTGAATGGATTGGCTTGAATCACCAGGGCGGGCCTTGGCTTACCGAAGTCGCCCTGCATGGCAATGGTCACGAGGTCACCGCGCATCATGCCGTCCAGCCGTCCATATCCGCAAGGGCCTCATCCAGGAGCTGCTGTATGCCCGTGTCGACACTGTCGGCTTGAGCCGCCAGCAGACATTGACGGCGGCACTCCTTCGCAAAACCCGGTCGGCGCGTATCCGGAACCCAGATCTGGACCGGGCGGAGCCCCGCCGCACGCAGTGCATCGCGATGTTTTTGAACGCGTGCGTTGACGGATCCCATGTGTCTCCCCTCCCGTCAGGTTACATGCAACATTATAAGCATTCTATCCGTTACATGCAACGTCCGTCCATCCCGTCGCCCCCTCAATCCTTCTCGCGCAGCAGCAGCGCCGCGTTGACCACGACGAAGACGGAGCCGAAGTTGTGCCACAGCGCGCCGGTGACCGGCGTCAGGACTCCCGCCGCGGACAGCGCGACGGCGCTGACGTTGATGAAGAGGGAGGCCACGATGTTGGTCCGCACCTTCCGCATCACTTTCCCCATCAGGCGAAACAGGTAGGGAAGGCGCTTGATCTCGTCGCTCACCAGAACAGCGTCCGCGGACTCCACCGCGATGTCGCTGCCTATCCCGCCCATCGCGATGCCGGCATAGGCGCTGCTCAGGGCCAGAGCGTCGTTCACCCCGTCCCCGATCATGCAGGTCGGCTCGCCCCTTTCCTCGTACTCCTTGACGACGGACGCCTTCTCCTCCGGCAGCAGGTCGGCGCGGACGTCCGCGATCCCCGCGGCGGACGCGGCCGAGCGGGCGGCCCGCTCGTTGTCCCCCGTGAGGAGCATGCAGGCGATGCCGGCGGACTCCAGCGCGCGGATCGTCTCCCCCGCCTCCGGCCGTATCGTGTCCGCGAGGGCGATCACCCCGACGACCTTGCCGCCGTGGGAGAGGCAGACGACCGTGGCCCCCTGGCCGAGGTACTCGTCCGCCGCCTCGGCGGCCCCATCGAGGGGCGCCCCCAGGGAGGCGAAGTAGTCCGGCTTCCCGACGGCGACCTCCGTCCCGTCGATCCTGCCGCTCACGGCCCGGCCGGCGATCACTCGGGAGTCGGAGACGGGCTTGGGCTCCTCCCCCGTCCGCTCCTGGAAGGAGGCGACGACGGCCCTGCCGAGCGGGTGCCCGGAGTACCGCTCGACCCGCGCCGCCAGGCGCAGGATGTCGTCGTCCGTGAAGGAGGCGTCGAGGCTCCTGGAGGCCGTGACCTGCGGCCTGCCGTGGGTCAGGGTGCCCGTCTTGTCGAACGCGATCCGCCTCACCCTCGAGAGGCGCTCCAGCGCATCGCCGGAGCGGATCAGGATTCCGTAGCGCGCGGCGTTTCCGATCCCCGCGACGACCGCCGTGGGCGTCGCCAGGATGAAGGCGCAGGGGCAGAAGACGACGAGCGCCGTCACGGCCCTGACGAACTCCCCCGTGAAGAGCCAGATGAGGAGGGCGCAGAGGAGCGCGACGACGACGAGCCACGTGGCCCATCTGTCGGCCAGGGACACGATGGGCGCCTTGTTCGCGTCCGCCTCCTCCGCGAGCCGGATCATCCGCTGGAGCGAGCTGTCGCCGCAGGCCCGGTCCGCCCGCATGGAGAACGTCCCGAACCGGTTCGTCGTGCCACTGGTGACCTCATCGCCCTCCTTCTTGTCCACGGGGATGCTCTCGCCGGTCATGACGGACTGGTCGATGGAGGTCCGTCCCTCCAGGATCGTCCCGTCGGCGGGGATCGTCTCGCCGGCGAGCACGGTCAGGATATCGCCCGCCCGCACCTCGTCGGCGGGCAGGATGACGTCAGCGCCGTCCCGCCTGACGCGCGCCGTCCGGGGCTTCAGCCCGATCAGCTTCTCGATGCCGCGCCGCGCCTTCTCGGACGTGTAGTCCTCCAGCAGGGAGCCTATCTGCATGATCAGCGCGACCTCCCCGGCCGCGAAGTACTCCCGTATCCCGACGGAGGCGACGAGCGCCATGGCGACCAGGAGGTCTGCCTTGATGTCGTGCTCGAGGATGACGCCCCTTGCCGCACCGAGGAGGATCGGGAAGCCGCAGAGGACGATCGCGACCCACGCGATATCCACCGGCAGGACATCATTGAAGGTTCCCGTCAGGCTCAGCGCCAGCGAAACCGCCGAGATCAGGGCGCACACGACCGTGACGCGCATCTCGTTCTCCGTCCAGCTTTCAAATAGATTCCTCAATAGATTCTTCAACATGGCAACCTCCGTTTTGAATATTTTTGACGCGTTTCCATGGGCTTCACTGGGTCTGGGTCAAACCCTGGGAAGTTATTGAACTTTATGTTCATTATTGATTATAATGATCGGGATAGGGAGGGGGAAGAATGCGCCGGGGGCGAGTGTCCCTTATGGGACGGATTCGGATAAATGTTCGGGAGGGAGATGCGATGGCAGGAGAGAAGTGGGACAGGCGGCAGCGAAGGACCCGGGCCGCGGTCTTCGGCGCGTTCTCGGAGCTCTTGGCGGAGAAGCCCTACGACAGGATCACGATCCAGGAGATCATCGACCATGCCGATGTCGGCCGAAGCACCTTCTACATGCACTTCGGCACGAAGGACGATCTGCTGCGCGCGCTGTGCGGCGGGCTCTTCGACCACATCATCGGCTCCGCGCTCGACCGGACGCACACGCATGGGCTCTATCCCGACGGGGGAAGGCCCGTCTCCATCTTCTGCCATATCCTGGCGCACCTCCAGGAGAATGACGGCAACATCCTCAGCCTTCTCTCCGGGGAGAGCAACGACCTCTTTCTGAGGGACTTCAGGAACGGCATCAAAAAGGTGATTCGGGAGAGGCTTTTTGGGGATGAGGAGATGAAGGAGCTGAGCGGCGTGCCCGGGGATTTTCTGGTCAACCACATCTCCGGGAGCTTCATCGAGATGGTGCGCTGGTGGCTGGAGAACGGCATGGTGCAGACGCCGGAGGAGCTGGACGGCTACTTTCGGGCCGTTATGGCGCCGCTGCTCGATGCCCCCTCTTCGCCGCCGCGGTAGCGCCGAACGTCGCCGCCCTCAGCCTTGGGAACGGCAGCCCCGGCTGCCTGTCTCCGCAGAGATCGTTTTTCATCCGTTTCCATCTTGACCTGGAGCCAGCTTGAGGTTATAGACTGATGCCGTCACCACTCATCCATCATCATCAATCAAGCGTCAGGGGGGTGTCTTCATGGATAAGGACGCGATGGGGGGACCGTTTCCCCGCGGCGGGGCGAACACCGACTACGCGCGGTATTTCATGAGGACGAGGAAGACGAGGGGGATACGATGACTCATTTGGGAGAAGGGATCAAGAAGCTGGGGTTCGGCCTGATGCGTCTGCCCAAGGATGGCGACGCGATCAACATCGAGCGGACGAAGCGGATGGTGGATCGCTTTCTGGCCGAGGGGTTTACCTACTTCGATACCGCCTGGGCCTATCCGGGCAGCGAGGACGCGATCCGCGAGGCGCTGGTGGAGCGCTGTCCCAGGGAGAAGTTCCAGCTGGCCACCAAGAACGCCGCATGGCTGGAATGCAAGACCCGCGAGGACGCCGTGGCGCAGTTCGAGACCTCGCTGAGGCGGACGGGGGCCGGATACATCGATTTCTACCTGCTGCACAACCTGGGGGAGGGGCGGACGCACTTCTTCGACGACTTCGACATGTGGCGCTTCGTCCAGGAGAAGAAAAAGGAGGGGCTCATCCGGCACGTGGGGTTCTCCTTCCACTCCACGCCGGAGGAGCTGGAGGAGATTTTGAAGGCGCACCCCGAGATGGAGTTCGTCCAGCTCCAGATCAACTACGGCGACTGGGAGAACCCGGCCATCCAGTCCCGGGCCTGCTACGACATGGCGCGGAAGTACGGCAAGCCGGTTATCGTCATGGAGCCCGTGAAGGGAGGGATGCTGGCGACCCCTCCGGAGTCAGTGGCGGAGATCCTCAGACGGGCCGATGCCGACGCCTCCATGGCGTCGTGGGCCATTCGCTTCGCCGCGGACCTGGACGGCGTGCTCACCGTCCTCTCCGGCATGAGCGACCTGGCGCAGATGGAGGACAACCTGTCCTTCATGAAGGGCTTCACGGGGCTGTCCGACGCGGAGAGGCGAACGCTGGAGGAGGCCAGGAAGGAGCTTGCCCGCATCCCGCTGATCCCCTGTACGACCTGCAACTACTGCGCCAAGGTCTGCCCCGTGGAGGTGGGGATCTCCGGGACGTTCACGGCGATGAACGCGCTGACGCTTTACGGCGACCTGGCCGCCGCCAAGCATCAGGAGTCCTGGCTGGTCGGCGGCCACGGCAGGAAGCACGCGGCGGAGTGCGTCCGGTGCGGCCGCTGTGAGCAGGTCTGCCCGCAGCACATCGCGATTCGGGACGAGCTGGCCAAAGCGGCGACGGCGTTCGCGTAAGGTCCTTCCGTATTAACATGCATTTGGCTTCTTGGGGTGGATGCGCAGGAGCTGCCGGTTTCTTGACGTGAAACACCCTCTCCCCCGAACGCAGGGGAGGGGATGGACAACGGACAGACATCTGTTTCGGCCGGACCCCGCAGCACTATGGAAGCGCTGATTTAATCCATGAAGCACCCCGGTGGTACCCCAGCTTGCCTGTTTTGAGGAAGAAGCTTGCCGGGGCCGCCGCTATCCCCAAAGGGGAGCCTTCCGGCAACCGCTCGCTTCGCTTGCGGGCCGATCAGTCTCGGGATAGCGGCGTGGGGGCATGGGGGCGAAGCCCCCATGTGTTAATTTTAAGGGAAGCGCTGGGGATTTTTGCTTATAGATGTTTTGCATATTTCCCTTTGGTAAAATATGCATCCTTGTTTTAATCAGCGCTTCCCTATGAACCGGTGAGCGAGGAGCGGAAGGGCGAGGTGGAGCGCTTTTTACAGCGCCTTTCGGAACGGACTCGAAGGACAGGCCCCCGCTTGGGGGGCCTGTCCTTCACTTTCCTGGAATTACTTTGCGGGCGCAGCGTCGCCGGTCGTCCCCTGGGCGGGGGTTTCGGGCTTGACCGTGCCGTTCGGCCTGCGTTGGGCCGCAGCCTCCTCGATCAGGTCCATCCGCTTGGTGAAGGCTGCCGTCTGGATCTCGTCCCTCAGCTTCTGGATCTGGCCGTAGTGCTCGAGGGCCTTCGTCCGGTCGATGGGGGTCGACGCAAGGGCGTAATCGAGGTCGATGCGGACAGGGTGGAGGTCCGTAAGGACGGCGTGCCCACCAGGGGCGAAGGCCACGGGGCAAGGGGGAGGATGCGGCGGGGAGCGCGGGACGCCGACCGCTCAGGGGACGTGATGGGGGACGTGATGGAGGACCTGGCGCAGGCGTGCTGCCATCCCTCTGCGGGGCTGTCGCTCCTCGACGAGGCCTCCGGTTCGAAGGGGCGGAGGGTCATTCGGCTCACCTCCCAGAAAAAAGGGGCGGGAAGTCCCGCCCCTCGCAAGTCACGTCTTGTCCCAACGCTCAGGCATCCCGTCCCTGGCCCAGGTAGGCAGCCCTGATGTCGGGATCCTCCAGCAGGTCGCGAGACGCCCCCTCCTTCAGAAGGCGCCCCGTCTGGAGGACGTAGGCCCGGTGCGAGAGCAGCAGGGCCTGCCGGGCGTTCTGCTCGACGAGCAGGATGCTGACGCCCTCCTCGTTGATCCGGCGCAGCTCCCTGAAGATGTCCCGGATGACGATCGGCGCGAGCCCCAGGGAGGGCTCGTCCAACAGCAGCACGCGGGGGCGGGCCATCAGCGCCCGGGCGATCGCCAGCATCTGCTGCTCCCCGCCCGACAGGGTGCCCGCGTACTGGCGCAGCCGTTCCCTCAGGCGCGGAAACAGGGAGAGCACCCAGTCAAAGTCCTCCCGGACGGCCTTGGGGTCCCTCCGAGCAAACGCGCCAATCCAGAGATTCTCCTCCACCGTCAGGGGCGCGAAGATCCTCCGTCCCTCGGGGACCAGGGAGAGCCCACTGCGGACGACCCTGAAGCTCCTGGAGGACAGGGCCCGTCCCTCCAGGGCCACCGTACCCTCGGAGAGTCGGACCAGCCCCATGAGCGCGTTCATGAATGTGGACTTGCCCGCGCCGTTGGCGCCGATAACGGCGACGATCTCCCGCTCCCGAAGGGTCAGGGAGAACCCCTGCAGCGCCCGGATTGCCCCGTAGCTGACATGAAGGTCCCGGGCCTCGAGCAATACGTCCGCCATCACGATGCCGCCTCCTCATTCGCCTCGCCGCCCGCCTCGTCGTCGCTCTCGCCCTCACCCTCACCAAGATAGGCGCCGAGTACCCCGGGGTCGTTCCGGATCTCCTCGGGCGAGCCCTCCGCGATCTTGGCCCCAAAGTTCACGCAGATGATGTGCGGGCAGATCCTCATGATCAGGTCCATGTGGTGCTCGATGACCAGGGTTGTCAGGCGGAACTCCCGATGGATGCCCGTGATCAGATCGTTCAGGGCAAATACCTCCTCGGGGTTCATCCCCGCCGCCGGCTCGTCCAGCAGCAGTAATTTCGGGTCCAGGGCCAGGGCGCGCGCGATCTCGAGCCTCCGCTGCATCCCGTAGGGCAACGTCCCCGCGGCCTGCCGGGCGCGGTCCGCCAGCCCCACCCGCTCCAGAAGTTCCAGGCTCTTGGCACGGATGTTCCGTTCGACCACGGCCCAGCGTCCGGTGTGGAGCAGGGACTCCCAGAAGCCGTAGCGGTACTCGGGGTCGGGGCGGTAGCCCGGGAAGAGCTGTCCCCTCAGGTCCTCCCGAAAGGAGTAGCGGAAGCGGTTCTGTGCGGCGGTCATGACGTTCTCCAGCACCGAGGAGCGCCCGAAGAGCCTCAGGTTCTGGAAGGTTCGGGCGATCCCGAGCCGGTTCACCTGATACGCCGCCATGGGCGTGATGTCCTGGTCCCGGAACCAGATGCTTCCCGCCGTCGGGTTGTAGACGCCGGAGACGATGTTGAAGACCGTTGTCTTGCCGGCTCCGTTGGGGCCGATGATGCCGGTCAGGGAGTTGTCCATGATGCGGAGGCTCATGTCCCGGACGGCGTGGACCCCGCCAAAGCGCATGTCGACGTGCTCCAGTTCCAGGAGCACCTGGTCCGTCCCGATGTCCCGCGGCAAGGCTATCCCCTCCTCCCGGACCCGGCGCCGGGCAGGAAGCTCCAGATCTCCCGATCGCCCAAAAGCCCCTCCGGCCGAACCACCATGATGACGACCAGCAGCAGGCCGTAGATGAGCATGCGGTACTGCGAGATGTCCCGGAAATACTCCATGACCGAGGTGATGATCGCCGAGCCCAGCAGGGTCCCGCTCATGGAACCCAGTCCTCCGAACACCACGACCGCCGTCAGCTCGGTCGATTTCATCATGTCGAACATCGACGGCTGGATGAAGTTCATGTAGCCCCCCAGCAGGGCGCCCGACACGCCGCAGTAGAACGCGGAGATCAGGAGCGCCTTCATTCGGGACGCCGCGGTGTTGAAGCCCATCAGCGAGGCGGCCAGCCGGTCGTCCCTCGATGCCTTGAGCTCGCGCCCCAGGCGGCTGTTGATGAGGTTGAACGTCAGGATGGTCAGGACGGTGAAGAAGGCAACGGCGACGCCCCGTGTGGTGTAGTAGTCGATGCCCGGAAATCCGCGCGCTCCCCTGGTGAAGGACTGCCAGTTCTCAAGGATCAGGCGAATGGCCTCCCCCAGCCCGATGGAGGCGATAGCGTAGTAGTCGCCCGTCAGGCGGAGCGTCGGCATTCCGATCATCCAGGCGATGAGCACAGCTATAAGGCCGCCCGCGATGATGGCGGGCAGCCAGTGGACGCCATGCCTGACAGTCAGGATCGCGGCCGTATAGGCCCCGAGCGCCATGTAGGCCGCGTGCCCCAGCGTGAAGATCCCCGTAAAGCCGGTGAGGAGCGATACCCCCATGGCGGCGATGCAGTTGATGCAGAGCAGGATGACGATGCCCTCCTGATACCCGCCCAGCGGGTACAGGGCCAGGGCCAGGCCGAGGACGATCACGGCGGCGTTTCCAAGCAGGCTCTTCTTCACGATGCACCCCCTAGATTTTGTCCCCGACGCTCTTGCCGAAGAACCCGGCGGGCCGGACCAGCAACATGACCACCAGCATGGAGAACACGACCATATCCCGCATCTGGCTGCTGATAAACCCTGCGGTGAGCATCTCCGCAAGGCCCAGGATCAGGCTGCCCAGCACCGCACCGGGCAGCGAGCCCAGGCCGCCGATCACCGCGGCGATGAACGCCTTGATCGTGATGTTGCCGAGCTGCGGATAGAGCGAGTACTTGGCGGAGAGGAAGATCCCGCCCACTGCGGCCAGCAGCCCCGCGACGAAGAAGACGATGCCGATCAGGAGCGTCACGTTGACCCCCATCAGGCCGGCCGTGCGCAGATCGCACGCCGCCGCACGGATGGCCAGGCCCCAGCGCGTGCGCGACAGGAAGAGCTGGAGCGCCCCCAGAAAAACGACGGCGACAGCCAGCGAGAGGATGTCGGAGGCGTTGACCGTGACCCCGCCGCCCAGGCTGAACACCCCGGACGGAAACGTGTCCTGCGGCAGGGCCCGGAATCGCCCGCCCACCACGATGACGAAGATGTTCTCGATGACGATGCTGACGCCCATGGAGGCGATCAACAGGTAGAGCGTCATGGAGGTGCGCTCGCGGATCGGTTTGTAGGCCAGTCGCTCGGTCAGGACGGCCACCACTCCCGAGGCCAGGATCGCCCCCACCGACGCCAGGACGATCCCATATCCCTGCTGCGTCAGAAGGTAATAGCAGGCGTACCCTCCCACGACCAGAAAACCGCCGTGCGCGAAGTTGGAGAAGAGCAGGATGGAGTACACCAGCGAATACCCAACAGCGATGAGCGCGTAGACCGACCCCAGGGAAAGCCCGTTGATGATCTGTTGAAGCAGCGTTGACAGCGTAATGACCAAAAGACATCATCCCTTCGTGCCCAAGCCTTCTCGTGCCCAAGCCTTCTCGTGCCCAAGCCTTCTCGTGCCCAAGCCTTCGTGCCCGAATGCCAGGTCCCTTTCATCCTGCTCTTTTCGCCCTACTCTTTTCGCCCTACTCCGGACGTACCTTCTTAAAGAACAGCGCCTTCCTCTGTTCTGGATCGCACCTCAGCATAACGCCGTCCTTGTCCTTGGGGTTGTGGAACTCGTCCATAGTCAGGGTGCAGTGCAGCAGCTCGAGGTTTGCCGTTTGCTCCAGGGCGTCGCGCACCTGGACGGGGTCGGTCGACTGGGCGCGCTCGATCGCGTCCTTCAGCCAGTAGACGCAGTCGTAAGCCATGACGGCGTTCATGAACTCCTGGCACTCCGTGCCCGTCCTCTCCTTGTACTTATCGAAGAAGCCCTTTAGTGCGGGGTCGTAGCGGTCCACGTGGCTGACCCAGTAGGTGTCGCCCAGAGCGTCACCCGCGACCTCCCACATGAAGTCGCCGTACCCGTCGCCCCCGACGATCGCGGTCTTAAGCCCAAGCTCGCGTGCCTGCTTCACGGCCAGGGGCAGGGACTTGCCCATAAATGGGAAGATCAGGATATCGGCGCCGCTGTCCTTGATGTTGGTCAGCTGGGAGCGGAAGTCCACATCCTCGCCGCGGAACCCCTCGTCCGCGACGATCTTGCCCCCGAACTCCTCGAAGCCCTTCATGAAGAACTCGCGTTGGCCCTGGGAGTAGTCGCTCGACACGTCGTAGAGGATCGCGGCCCTGGACGCCTTGAGGTCCCTGGCGGCGAAGTAGGCCATCATGCGTCCCTGATAGGGATCCAGGAAGCAGATGCGGAAGTTGTAGGGGCGCACCTTTCCGGCCTCGTCCGTGGTAACCAGGGGGTTGGTGGGCAGGGTGCCGAGATGGGGGACCCGGCCCCTGTTGAAGACGGGGGCCGCCGCGATGCACAGTCCGCTGCCACTGGGGCCGATGACCGCCACGACCTTGTCCTGCTCCACGATCCGCCGCGCCGCGTTGACCATGTCCTCCTGGCGGGTGCGGCAGTCGTACATGACGACCTCCAGCTTTCTGCCCAGGACGCCGCCCGCCGCGTTGATCTCATCCACGGCGATCTTGACGGACTCCACCTCCGCAACCCCATAGGCCGCGAAGTCGCCCGTCACCGTCGCGATCTCGCCCACCTTGATCGTGTCCACCCCCCTCACGGGAGAGGCAGCACACAACAAGAGCAACGCCGCACACAACATAAGCCTTCTCACTGTAAATCCCTCCTCACGTCATTTTCGTCAAGACGGTTTGCCGAAATTACCGCTTTATTCTATTGTATCCTGCGCCGGCCGTAAAGACACGGTTCTCCCGAATGCCGCGATGTTATCCGTCATCCGACGGCTTCCTGTGTTATCATAACCAAACAGAGGAGATGAGGGCCGTATGCCCTTATGCTCCTACTTACATTCTTTCTTTCTACGACAAGACGCCAAGCCTTGCCGAAAGGGGTCTTTGTGTTGGTTCACCTGCGTAGTCTCAAAGGCAAGTTTATCGTGGCCGTCGGAGGGGTCTTCCTTCTGTCAATCCTTGTCCTCTCGGCGAGCGTCCTCCTGAGCGTTAACGCTCAGGTCCGCAACCAGCTCCAGGAAAGTGTCCAGCATGATCTGGAGGGTTTCTACGGCCTCCTTCGGATATATGAAGAAGAGTCCCTGGCGCGCGCTCAGCACTTCGCCGAACGGGACACACTGGTCGAGGCGATGCGGTCCGGCAACATAGGGGAGATGAGGAAGGTCGCCGTTCCTATGCTCCAGGAGGGCGGCATGGATTACCTTGTCCTGACGGACGCGAAGGGTAGGACCCTCTTTCGGGCGCATTTGCCCAACGAGATTCCAGCGGCCGACGACAATATCTTGAACCAGACGAACATCAGTAGGGCACTGCAGGGCGAGAGCTCGGTCGGAATCGAGGAGGGACGGAGGGTCCGGCTCTCCGTCCGGGCTGGCGCGCCCGTCCGCTTCAATGGTGAGATCATCGGCGCCCTGTCCACCGGCTATATCGTGAGCAACAACACCAACAGCAGCTTGATCAATGAGGTCAAGCAGATCACCGGGGGCGATTTCTCCGTGTTTCTGGGCCAGGAACGGGTGGCCTGCACCGTGTTGGGCCCGGACGGCAAGCCGCTGGATACCCCGCTTCCGAAAGGGGCCGCCGGGGCCGCATCCCTGAGCCGGGACCCGGGGCTCGGCTCGAACTACTTAGTCGTGTTACGCCCTCTGATCAGCGCCAAGGGGACGCCCGTCGGCATGGTCTCCGCTGCAAGATCCCTGACCCTGACCTCAGGAATCATGCGCTCCACATTCTGGACGGTGTTCTGGACCATCGTCGTCCTTCTGTTCCCTGTGTCGGCGATCGTCATCCTGCTCATCCGCAGGATTGACCGGCCCCTGACCAACCTCCGCGGCCTGATAGCCTCCGCCGGAGCGGGAGATCTGACCGTGCACGGGGAGATCTACTCGGACGACGACATCTCCGAGCTGCTGGCGACCTTCAATAGGATGACACAGCAACAGTCCTCCATGGTAGCCAACGTCCGGACCTCCTCGGTAAACCTGGAATCCGCCTCCAAAGGAATCGCTTCGTCCGTTGGGGAGGCCGCCGCGTCGACCCGGGAGGTCTCGGCCTGCGTCTCGGAGGTCTCGGCTTTGATGACCGAGGGGGACGGTGCGGCCAGGGACGCGCACCACGTGCTTCTGAGCCTTGCGGAGCTCGTCCAAACGGCCCAGAGGAAGAGCCAGGAGATCCTCGGGCACTCCTCCCAGACGATCTCCGCCGCCACACAAGGGCATGGTACCGTCGAGAACGCCATTCGGAGGATGGAGCACATCAAGGAGCTCAGCCGCCAGACCGAGGACTGGATGGCGATGCTCGACGAGAACTCCCGGCGCATCTCGAGCATCACCGAGACGATCACCGGGCTCGCTCGCCAGACCAACCTTTTGGCCTTGAACGCGGCCATCGAGGCCGCTCGCGCCGGGGAGGCAGGCAAGGGGTTCGCCGTGGTCGCCGACGAGGTGCGCAAGCTCGCCGAGGAATCCAACAAGGGTGCGATGGAGGTAGCCCAGCTCGTCGGCAAGATCGTCGAGAACACGGCCGGCGCCGTCGAGGGGATCCGTCAGAGTGGGGCGGAGGTGGAGAATGGCGTCGCGGACGTGAGGCTTGCAGGAGACGCCCTGAATTCCATCTTCAGTGCCAGTAAGGAAGCTGGCAGCGCTATCGGTGAGATCGTCTCGATCGCCGACGAGGAGGCAAAGAGCTCCGATGAAGTCGTCCGGCTGGTGGGCTCGATGCTGGAGACCCTCGAGAGGACGGAGGTCAAGGCAAGGCAGGCCGCGTCGATGACCGACGAGACCCACACCTCCATCCGGAACATCGAGACGGAGGTCGACGCCCTGAACGCCATGGCAACGCATCTGGACGAGAGCGTCGCCGTCTTTCGGGTCGATGATGGAGCGCCCGTGAGCCCCACCGATACGAGCCGGATCAAAAAGGCCAAGTCCGACCACCTGCTCTGGAAGATGCGCATCGAAAACCTGATTAAGGGAAGGGAAAAGCTGCGACATGAGGAGGTCGGATCCTCGGAGCAGTGCCGGCTGGGGGAGTGGTATCATGCTCCGGACAATCCCTTCAAGGGGCTGCCCGAGTACCAGGCGCTCGACCATCCTCACAGGCTGGTGCACGAGATGGCCGCGCAGGCCGCTGCCTTTTACGAAAACGGGGACATCAAGAATGCAAAACGCTCTTTCAGGCTTCTGCGCCGGAGCTCAGGAAAGGTCATCCACCTGCTCAACCGCCTCATTCACAGAATTGAGCGCGGAAAATAGCTTTGCTGATGGGAGAATTCCAGCGTATGAGACGCCAACCCATCATCGGCATCCTGGGGAACGTTCGGAGAGATCCGGACCCCGATTTTGTGAGTGTCGACCGCAGCTACACGAACACGGCCTGTGTGCGGGCCATAGACGGCAATGGCGGCGTCCCCGTCATTCTACCGGTTCCCGAGGACCCCAGGCTTTCGGATCCCGCCCTGGCCCTGTGTGATGGCCTGCTTTTCCCCGGGGGGTGGGACCTGGATCCACGCCACTACGGGGAGCCGCCCCACGCGACGCTGGGTCCGGTGCTGCCGGAGCTGGACGCCTTCTGGTTCCATGCGGCGGCCTACGCGTCGGAGCACCGTGTTCCCATGTTGGGCATCTGCCGCGGCATGCAGCTCCTGGACGTGGCCTGCGGTGGCAGCCTCTACCAGGATATCGGAGAGCGCGAGGAGAAGAACCTGCTGCACGCGCAGCCGCTGCGCCGCGACACCCCGACGCACAGGGTTTTGATCGAGCCGGACTCCCGCCTTCGGCGCATCCTGGAGGCCGAGAGCGTCTACACCAACACGCTGCACCACCAGTCCGTCAAGGCCCTGGGCAAGGGGCTCGTCCTCACCGCCCGCGCCGAGGACGGCGTCGTCGAGGCATTCGAGAGCCCGGACGGCCTGATCGTGGCCGTGCAGTGGCATCCGGAGGACCTCTTGAGAACGGTCCCGGTCATGAATCGTCTTTTCCTGGACCTCTGTACCCGGGCCCAGGAACGGCGAGGAGCCCGGAACTGATCTTCTTCGGGATCTTCTCCGGATGCAGGATGCCGTCCCCGTCCGTGCGGGGCAGTCTGTGGCCCGGGACTCGAGGGCAATCTGAACGTCGCCAAGCGAAGCAGCGCCATGTCGAATTTGACAGTTATTTTTTTTGTGCTATAGTCACTTAGTGTCCTTTTGCGGGCTTGTAGCTCAGTGGATAGAGCGACGGCCTCCTAAGCCGTAGGTCGGCAGTTCGAGTCTGCCCAAGCTCGCCATGTAGGACATGTAGGAATTGATGGGATTTAGGAAAATCATCCCTTGGAGCTGTCGCCACGAGCGACGGCTTCATCCTGTGGTATCCGTTTTCCATAGTTGCGATTGGTGGCCTGTCCTTCTTTCATGAAAGAGTCGCTGACCTTGGCGGGAGCGGCTCTTTTTTTGTGCATGCGCCTCATTATATGCTGAGGCCGTGACGGGCAACCCCATAGGGCGCATTCTGCTGGAGATGGCCGGAGAGAGGGCGTGGGAGGGGTACGTCAAAACGCTCTTCGATCAGGTGAAGTCGCGAGCGGACGACGAGGAACGCATGACCTTACCGAAGAGCGTCCGGGACTTTGGGAGCCGCCCTGACCCAGTGCTATACTTAATTTAATAAAGAAGACATCGAAAAAAATTACATCGACGCGGTTGCAGCTGGAGAAATTTTAGGGGTAACGCGCAGTAGAATTAGCGAATTATGTTTAACTGGGCGATTTCAAGGAGCAATAAACAGCTGGATTATATATACCACGTAAGGCTGTGTTGAATCACAGGCCGCTGCCTCTAGACGTGAAGTCCCGGCCGGAGCGAGTGAAGGCGAAGCGAGCTGCGTTGCGTGAGGAGGTCGAGGCCGCGATCTCAGCGGCCAAGAGGGAGGAGGAGTAGGAGATGGCGACGTACACGGCTTGCTACACGAAGATAGAGGCGGGCTATATGGGGCAGCTCCTCGAATGGCCGGAGGTCATCACAGAGGGGGACACCCTGGAGGAGTGCCGGGCCATGCTGCTGGACGCCGCCCAGGAGATGACGAAGGCCTACCTGGAGACAGGGCAGGTCCCCCCTCAGGCTCAGGTTCTCTTTGAGCCTCTCCCTGTGGCTATGGAGAAGGTGTCGCATGTCGGTTAACCGACGCGATCTCGTGAGGCACCTGGAGCAATACGGATTTTTCCTGCAGCGGGAGGGCGGCAATCACAGCATCTACAACAACGGCAGGGGCAATATGGTTCCGGTCAAGCGCCACACAACTTTCGACCGCATCACGGCAAACTCCCTTTGCAAGCAGGCCGGTATCCCGGCGATCTATTAACTTTGCAGGAGGAGGTGGTCTTAAGAACAATGGCCCGACTCACGCAGGAGCAACAGGCCCAATTTCCCGAGGATGTCCGGCACAGGGAGCGTTCTTTTACTCATCGAGGAAAAATGGTTGCTGGAGGAATTCTCTGGCTTTGCACCCCGAGTCCTCACCAAGGAAGAGGTCAAGAGATTGAATCTTGTCTGAGCTTGCTCGTGCCCAAGACTGCCTGATGGAGGAACCTCGATGACGAAGATACGGACAGATGAGTTTCGAGAGATTGTGGAGGCCGAGGTCTTCACGTCCTCGGAGGCTGCGGCGTACCTGGGAGTATCGCGCCAGAACCTCTCACAACAGACCAAGGCCGGGCGCATCCCCTGCATTCGGGGAAAGCTGTATCTCAGGGCCGACCTTGATAAATACAACTCTACGGTCAGAAGCGAACAACCCAGGGGCGGCGGGAACCAAAGACGGGACGATCATACAGACCCGCCTATACCCGACCTGTAGGGTTTGCTTAAAGCCCCGCCTTGTGTTAAACTTCGCTTGAGCCGGAGGCTAAAGTTTCGTGCGGCAAC
>CAUPUB010000008.1:0-37968 GCA_963514535.1 uncultured Fretibacterium sp. | reverse complement strand
TCGTCTACTGGCTGCCGCGGATGCAGGACAACCCCTGGAACCTCATCGCCTTCCAGGGAAAGAACTACACCGATTCCGCCCCCCTGACCGTCACGCCGAGGCCGGACAGCGTCCTGCGCGTCTTCATGGCCTACCGCCCCTTGAATGCCCCGGTCTCCGTCCCTCAGCAGGAGCTGACGCCCTTCGTCCGCAAGGGTTTCACCCTCGTCGAATGGGGCGGCCAGGGGCCGGACGGGGCGGTTCGATAGAAAGGGACTTGGGAAGGATTCAGCGTTTCCGCCCCCACAGGCCGCGTCCCGCCTTGCGGGCTTCGGCCTGGAGACGGGCGAACAGGTCGGCATAGCGCGAGTTGGGCTGGATGGTCATGGCGCGTCCGTACCCCTCCAGGAGCAGCCTGGCGTTGAACATCCCCCGCCTCACGGCATCCTCGTCCCGTGCGGGCCTTTCCACCCACACGTAGGCGAGATGACGCTGATACTTGTCCAGGGGGGCAACGTCGTACTCCAGCCACACGCGCCGCCCCGAGAGCGCCTGTTTCGTGAAGGCGCTGGCCTCGCGTCCGTAGTATTGGACAGGCTTACGGGGATGCACCGTCTCAGGCGTATCGACCCCGATCAGGCGCACCCGACGGGACTCCCCCTCCACTTTCACCACAAGGGTATCCCCATCGACAACCTTTGTGACAACCCCCTCGAGAAAATCGCCCGTGCGCCTCTCCCAGTACGGGGCCAGGAGCCCCAGGACGATCAGGATGAGGAAAACCGCCAGCTTCCTCGGCGTCATCGACGCCAGGGATCCGGGAGAAAATCGCCGCGGGAAGAGGCGCCGCCTCGCCCTAGGCATTCGTTCCTCCCGCGCCAGACGGTCCCAGGGTCCTCAGACAGGTCTCGAGATCCATCGGGCGGTAGTAGAGATAGCCCTGTCCCAGAGGGCAGTTCAGCCTATCGAGGAGCCGCTCCTGCTCCTCTGTCTCGACGCCCTCCGCAATGACGTCGACCTGGAGCACCTCGCTCATGCGCAGGATCGCGCGGACAAGCGTCCAATCCTCGCCATGGGACACAATACGCTGGACAAAGGACTTGTCGATCTTCAGCTTGCTGATCGGAAAGTTTTGCAGATAGGTTATGGAGGAGTTCCCCGCCCCGAAATCGTCGATAGCTATCGTATATCCTTTTCCGCTCAGGCGGACGAGGGTATCGCGGCAGTCCTCCATGTTGGCGATGAGCGCCGTCTCGGTGATCTCCAAGAGGACCTCCGATGGCAGGACGCCCTGCCCCTCGACGGCATCCTGCAGCATCGACTCGACGATCCTGTCCCGGAAGAGCACGGCGGAAACATTCAGGCTAAGGTAGATCCCCGGTACGACCCGACGAAGATCGAGAAAAGCCCCGGCCGTCATCTTGAAGAGGACCTCCGAAAGGGACGGCATCATCCCGGTCTCCTCGGCCATGGGGATGAAGTCCTCGGGGCTGACCGGCTTGCCGTCGGAACCGGTCCAGCGTACCAGAGCCTCGACCCCACGGATGCGCCGGCTCCGTATCGCCACGATGGGCTGGAACACAACCTTGAAATTTTCCTGCAGGATGGCCTCCCGCAGGGCGTTCTCCATCTCTATGGACTTGACGCTCCGTGTCTTGAGCCTGTCACTGAAGAAGAGGATGCAGCCGCGCTCCCTCCGCTTGGATTCCGCGGCGGCAAGCGCCGCCCCGGACATCGTCTCGTCGACCGTCCCGCTGTCCGAGGCCATCATAACCCCAAGGCTTCCCGAGAGCATGAATTTTCGGCTCTCGAGCAGAAAGGGCTCGTCCAGAGCGCTCAGAAGGCGTCGGGCCGCGGTCTCCGCCTCCTCGCGGGTGATGATCCCGAAGGAGGCCATCGCAAACTCCATCCCTCCAAGCCGCGCCAGATCCTCACCCGAGTTCAGGACATCCCCGAGCCGCTTCGCCAACTCCGCCAGGACGGAGTCCCCCGTGCTGGCGCCAAGCGCCGCGTTGATGCGTTTGAAGTTGCGGACGGCAAGGACGAAGATACTTGGAGAACGGCCATAAAGATCCGCCTTGTCCATCAGAACCTTCCTCAGCCCCATGCGATTCAAAAGCCCCGAGAGGTCGTCGTGGTACGCCAGGTAGCGCAGCTGCTCCTGATTGCTTTTCATCTCGGAGATATCCACGAAGGAAGCATAATAGAGGGGCTCGTCGGACTCCCTGGGGCCTATCCCGACGCGCATCAGCAGAACCGCCGGCGTCCCGTCCAGCCTGTGCACGCCGATCTCCTCCGAAAAGCTCTCCTCGTCGCGAACCTCCGCGTTCTGGATCTGCCGCGAGAGGCGGTCCCAGAAGAAGGGGCCCCCGAACTCGGTAAGGCTGATCTGCCCCTTTCGTTCAGGGGGCACGCCCAGGATGCCGAGGGCCGTCTGATTGATCTCCAGGATCTTCCCGTCACTATCGAACGTCAAGAATCCCGCCAAGCTGTTCTGATGCAGCTCCTGGACCTGCTCCAGCTTATCCTGCTCCTGACGGACCGCGGACTCGACATCGAACAGCCAGTCCCTCTGCGCTGCAACCTGCTTCGAAAGGCCGCGGTTCGCCTCCTCCAGCCTCGCGTTGACATCTCTGAGGTCCAGGCCCAGCAGGCACAGAACACAGCCCAAAGGGGACATCATCAGAAGGATGGAAAACGCCGAAACGAGCATTCTATAGAGCGACTGTGCCAGGAGGTTATTGATGGACCTGGTCCCCATGTCCACGAGGACCAGGTACGGAATGCCGCCGGGGCTAAAAAAACGTTTACAGAACGAACGATATTCCCCCCAGCGATCCCCATAGTCCAGAAAGACCGCCTGACCGGTGTCATAGACCAGCCCCAGAGACTCCGGGGCATCATCATAAGGATAGAAATACCAGGATCCCCTATCCCTTGCCTCCTTTCTGCTCACGGTTGGGGCGGAAAAATAAAACTTTCCCCCAAGGCGGACCAGGGTTTGGGCGTAGCGCAGGCCCTCTATCTCCACAAATTCGTTAAGTTGCCTTCGGTTGAGGAGCTCCTCCTCGAGGGAGATCGACTCGGGCCCGACGGCCCTGTCGTGAAAATCCCCCGACAGGAGTATGGGAACCAGGTCCGCAGCGACGGAAAGCCGATCGTCAACGGACCTCAGGACGGCCTCTCGATCCCCAAGCCACATAAAGCGATAATAAATAGTTACGCCCAGGGCAAAGGCCATGATGCTGAGAAAAATCCATTTAAGGTAAGAGCGCTTAAGGAACAACCGCGCCCGCATCGCAGTTATGAAATTCCGCATTTTCGCCATCCTCCGCGAAAGGACGCGCCTTAGACCAAAGCAAGCGCGCGCGAGCCTTGGGCGGGGGACACCCCAAGGCAGAACCCGGGAAAGAGGGCGAGGAGGAACACAAATGGAATCATCGGCAGCGCTCCTTAGCTTGGCAGAACTCAGCTTATTGATAGATTATCGATAGATTATCGATAGAACCCAAAGATTACCGATAGAACTCAGCTTACATAGAAAGGCTCTCGATCCGCGCGATACATGAGGGATTCGGGAGGATATACAGAATTTTATCATGACAGCCCCCTCCGAGCCACGCTCTCCAGGCGAATCCGCATGGCCTGGCGCGAGACGCGATAACGGCGGCACAGCGCCTCGAAGGACAGCTTGTCGCAGTCCTCCCTCAGCAGGGATTCGGGCATCAGGAGCTCCGACGCAAAACGGTCCGCCTGCCGTTCCTGGTCGGGATCCCGAGGCTCGCCGATACGGCCGAGGGGGTTGTGGCGAAGGAGCAGATGGCCCAGCTCGTGCGCGATGGAGAAACGGGCGCGCCCCTGCGACAAGGAGGAATTGACCAGCAGGACGCCCCTGCCCTCCCTGATGAGGAAGAGGGCCCCGAAGGCACTGCAGGGCTGAGCGTAGACCTCGATCCCCAGCCAACGGCAGATCACCCCGAGGTTGACCGGCGGGGCCTGCATCAGGGGGAGCGTCGCGTCCAGAAGCGATTGTACGGCGTCGTCTCCGAATGGCATGGATTTCTCAAACGACAAAGAAGCTGCACTAAAGAAGCTGCACTAAGAAGCTGCGCTAAAAGTTCCCGCTGACGCGACGTGCCTTGATCGCGTCCGCGGCATACCCCAGGGCCAGCTTCAAGCTCGTGGCCAAAAATTTCCAATCCTCGTCCGTGTAGGAGGACGAGTCCCTGATGAAGCTGCGCAGGTACATCCCCAGCTGAGGATCACCCTCCATAGCCTTTAACACGAAGGTTCTGGCGCTTCCGTCAAGCGCATCGCCCTCCGGCGCGCCCTCATGTTCCACCCCAAGGAGGTCCCTTACATCGCAGCACAGTGCCTCCGCAATAGCGGGCAGCATATCCGCGCTCGGCCCCTTGGAGTTCGCCTCGATACGGCTGATGTTGGCCTGCGTCAACCCCAGCCTCCGGGCCAGCTCATCCTGCTTCATGCCCAGCTCCCGCCGACGGGCCTTGATGTTCGCTCCGACCGAACTCATCCTTCCCGCCTCCCATCTCATACCTCGGTGCGTGCCGTTCGCATGACGTACCTTCAATCACGTTTCGGTATGTTCGTTCCGATATGATAATATAACATAAATTTCTATTGGTTTACCCAGTTTATCGTTTGAGCTTCGGACTTTTCCCTTTCGTCTCCTCCTGCAAAAATATCGAACACTTGCGGGATCGTCCTCACGCTCAAGACTACCAATCTCAAGACTACCAATCTCAAGACTACCAATCTCAAAACTATCACGCTCGGGATTATCACGGTTGGATTTTTACATTTCCTCGTCGTACAATAGCCCAGTCGGACGGGCCGGCCGCCGAGGCCTCTCCCTCCGGGCTATTCGTTGCAATCAACGCCACCGCAGAAGGGAAGTGGGCTCAATGCGCAGCCAACGCTCCTCAAGGCGCCGCGCTCGGCGCATTCGTAAATCTCCTGTCGTCCTCATGGCTCTGGCCCTGGTACTGGGCATCGTAACAGCAATCCTCTCCTTTCTAGACGTCGGAGGAACGGCCATTTTAAAGATGGCTCGGGACGCCCTGGAAGAACGTACGGGAATGAGGCTATCCGCTGCCGGGGTCAGGGGAAACCCCGTTCGCGGCTACACGTTCGAGGACATCCTCCTGACCACCCAAGAGGGGGACAGGGTCCTTTCCGCACAGTCCCTGTCCGGGCGTATTGACTTCCTATCCCTGCTCGGCGGGTCCCCCAGGCTTTCCGTCCTGTCCGTCGGTGGGGTCGCCACGGACCTGGATCGATTCATCGCGGAGATCCAGCGCATCAACCTGCCTGAGGGCAGCGGAGGGTCCGACATTCCCATCAACCGCATCAGCCTCAGGAGCAGTCGTTTCACCTCCAGGTGGGGCATCGTCGACGTGGACGAGGTCGGAGCGAATATCCGGGGGACGAACATCGACATCGACTCGGCAGGATCGGTCAACGGCGTCCGTGTGCGCGGTACGGCAACGCTGGACATTCAAGGAAGCGCCCTTTCGATCGGCAAGGCCGACATCGCTTTTGGGAAGGGCAGGATCACGGCCACGGGAGAGATACGCCCCGTCTCCCAGACCGACAGCACGGCGGCGCTGGACATCCAGGGATCGGCACGGGGCCTGGACCTGGAGGAAATCGCCGCGCTGTGGCCTGCCTACCTCAAGGAGGCGGATTACAACGGAACGGCGAACCTCGACCTGGAGGCCAAAGGGACGTCCGCCGCCCTGGAGATCACGGGAACGGTGGACTACAGGGGGACGAGGCTGGCCGGGTATCCCGTGGAACAGCTCGGGGCACAGCTGCGATACTCCGACCAGAGGCTGATCGCCGACGGTATCCATGCCATCGTCCTGAGCGTCCCCATCGACGGGGAGCTCGCGGTCGCGTCGCGTCCCGGCCAACATCCATCCGTCATGATCGACCTGGAGGGGCACGACGCCCCTCTGGACGAGATCGGCAGGACCTTCCCATCCCTGGAGGGGATGAGGGGCAAGGTATCCGCCTTCACCGCGAAAATCCAGGGCCCGACGAACGCTTTGAACGGGACCGTCAACCTCTCGGCGCCCCGCATTGCCTTCAGGGACAAGGAGGTCTCGAAACTCGCGCTCCAGCTCAAGCTCGCAAAGAGCGATACCGCGACGGTCAGCGGAAAATTCCTCTTCGAGGGAGCTCAGGGCTACCTCCAGGGGACAGCCGCCTCCATCCTCTCGAGCCCCAGGCTCGACCTCACGGCGAAACTGGTGGGGCTCGACGTGAGGGGGATCTCCGACCTCATCCCGGACTCCGGGAAGTACGGGCTTGCCGGAAAGATCAGCGCGGCGGTCGGCATCAAGGGAAGCCCATCCGCCCCGGTCCTGTCGGGAACCCTGCAAAGCCCCTCCTTCACGGTCCAGGAGAACACGCTGGTCAACCCCTCGGTGACCTTCTCCTACGCCAAGGACGTGCTGACCCTGCAGAAGAGTAGCGGGACCCTAAACGGCATGCCCATCCAACTCTCGGGCACCGTGGGGCCGCTGACGTCAAAGACGCCGGCCATCGACGTGAAGGCGCAGCTCACCGTCAAACCGGAGGCCCTGAGAGCCTATGTTCCCGGCATTGCCGGCTACGGCCTCAAGGGCAAGATTCGTGCCGGGGCCAGGATCTCGGGCAGGCTTCCGGCCCCGGAGATCAGTCTCGCGGCCTCCTCCCCCACCCTCTCCGCCCTCGGGAAGCTCAGCGTGAAGAACCTCGAGGTCTCCACCCTTCCCGGCAGCGACCTCGTAAAACTGGATAAGCTCGGCCTCTCCATCAAGGCAGACAACATCAAGGCAGACAGCGCCGCCGCAGACGGCGTCGGCCTCTCTTCTCTGGAGGCCTCGATCAGGAAAGAGGGGACGAAGGTCAGCCTGTCCTCCTTCTCCGCGCGCAGCGGGTCCGGCACGCTCTCCGGTTCCGGTTCCGCGACCCTCGGCGGCAAGAGCCCCGTGCTCGACTTCTCCTTCGACCTCGACCGGCTTGACCTCGCACCGCTGGCCGCATCCTCGGGGATCGGCCTCAAGGGGACCCTCAGCGGCAAGGCACGGCTGGGCGGGACCGCGGACGCCCCCGAGTTCTCCTTCAAGGGGCAATCCCCGTCCGTCACTGCCAACGGCGCCCGGCTCTCCGATGTGGCTGCGGACATCTCGGGCACCCTGCAGGCGCTGGGGGTCAACGATTTCAGGGCGAACATCGGCGGGGCTCCCTTGAGCGCATCCGGGACGCTGCGGCTGACCCCCTCGATGAGGGCGGATCTCGCCATCCGCGGCAACGGGCTGGACCTGGAAGCGTTGACCGAAGGCTTCCAGGATTTGAAGGGGCAGATCAAGGGCAAGGCGAACCTCGTATTCAACCTATCCGGTACGGACAAGGGCAATACGGGGACGGGGAGCCTGTCGGCCTCCTCGGCCGAGGCGTTCGGCCTCAGGCTCGCCAACGTCAAACTGCCGCTGTCCCTTGATGGCAACGCCTTCAAGTCCTCCAACGGAACGCTCGAGCTCTATGGGGGCAAGGCGTCGAACAGCCTGACTCTGGACTTGAAGACGTTCAAGTTCTCCGATTCCCTCACGGTGAGCGGCGTTGACGTCAACGCCCTGGCGCAGGACGCAACAGGCGGGCTCGGCGGCAGGGTCACGGGGCGGGGAAGCCTCTCCCTGGCAATAACAGGCTCTGCGGGCAAGACGCCGAGCTATTCCGGAACCGGGCAGTTTACCCTGGGGGCTGGGGGAATCAGCGGCTTCAAGGGGTTGGACATCGCGACCCGACTCTATGGGCTCGACGCCATCCGCTACACGGAGGTGACCGCTCCGCTGGAGATCCGGACGGGGCGGCTCGTCCTGAAGAAGGGGGCGGCGGCCAAGGCGCCCGATGGGGACCCGATATATCGTTATGCCCGACTGGCCGAGGACGGCGCAATCAAGTTCGACAAGAACCTGTACCTTCTTGCGGAGGGCAGCGTCAACTTCCAGCTGGTCAACGCGCTTACCGGCGGAGCCCTTGGGGGCGCGGGCGCCCTGCTCCAGGGCGGAGCAAAACAGCTGACCACCGGAGCGGGGCTCGGGGATATCCTGAGAGGCGCCCTCCAGGGCGGGCAGCAGGGCGGCGCCTCCGCGGACTTCCGGGACGTCACGGTCAAGATTGCAGGCAAGGCCGATTCGCCGTCCGTATCCCTGGTCAAGGTCGGCCCCTCCTCGCGCGCGAAGCAGGATGGAGCCAATCCGGGGAGCGACGCGGCGCCGGCCGATCCCTCCCGGGAACAGGGCGGAGACAGGACGCTCGATCGAATCATCGACGCCATCGTTCCTCAAAAACCAGCGCCATCCCAGGAGCAGCAGGAGGGTGTCCCCCCCGGGGAGACGGCGCCGCAGGATCGGAGCCCGGCACAGCCCTCGGCCCCCTCCCTCGAGGACCAGTTGAGGGAAAAGATAGGAGACGAGTTGGAAAAAGGGTTGGAGGGCCTGTTTAAATGAGTCTGGGAAGAAATGAGTCTGGGAAGGAACGACAAGGAGGACACGATGAGCGACCCGGTAAGGAAGAAACTGGACGAGCTGAGGGAACTGAGGCAGGAGAACTACATCACCGAGGAGGAATACGCCGCGGCACGGGAAAACGCCCTGCTCGACGCAGGCTTTGACATCGAATCGCGGACCGGGATCGGAGCCCGATTCCTCCACATTCCCCCACAAAGAGAGATTGAGGAGAGGAAAAATGGCGGATGTGGATGCTTCCTCATCGTGCTGCTCCTCATCGTTATTATCCTCGGCGGAATCTTCGCCCTGTCCGAGGATACCCTGAAAACCCTGCCTGGCCTGGACCAGGTCTTCGGGCTCGAAATGGTCCAGGAGGCGCGCCGTACCATCCTCCAATTTGTCGACGACCTGATGGGACGTCCGCAGGCTCAGAAATCGCCGGTCCTTCCGCAGAAGGACGGGGCCAACCGCGTCTCCATGGAACCGGCAGTCGCCGTTCCCGAGCCCCCTTCGGAAAGGGACGAGGTGCAGAACCCTCCGAAACATGAGGACAATCCCGCGCCCGCGGAGCCCGCGGAGAAGGATGTCCTGGAAGACCATGCGGAGGAGCGGGAGCCTCAGGAGGAACAGGAGGCCTCGGGGGATACGGCCGCATCGGCCGATTCCGACGCGGTGTCTCCTCAGGCTGCCGCCGTATCCGACGACGAGCCGTCGGATACGGCGAACTCCGTCAGGAGCAGCGTCTGGGGCAACTCCGTCAGGATTCGCTCCACCCCGGACCGCACCAGCGACAGCAATATCGTCGGACGCGCCCGCAAGGGGGAGGAATTGACAATTCTGGAGGAGACGACGAATGACGACGGAGAACGATGGCTCCGTATCAAGATGGATCAGGGCGATCGCGAGGGATGGATGCTCGCGAGGCTGGTGAGGCCGGTCAAGGACAAATAGACTATAAGGTCAAAGCCGCGGCGCCTCCGTTGTTCGGAGGCGCCGCGGCTCGATCCCGGAGGGCGCGTAAAATCGTTTCCACAAGCTACAGGGCAGCGCTCTCCCCACCTCCGGCCTCCCGCATCGCCTCGAAGAGCCCGGTGGCCCCCGGGACCCCGCCGGGCCCGACGGCATGGGTGCCCAGGATGGTCCAGCCCCGCCTCTTCTTCAAAAACGGGGCCAGCCCGTCGAGTTTGCCCTCCACCGAGGTCTCCCCCTTCCTGACCGAGACCGTGCGCAGCCCGAAGGCGGCCCCGCAGTTCCGTATCGCCGTCAGGCCGGTGAGAAGACGGACGGGCTCGGGAAGGGGGCCGAAGCGGTCCTCCATCTCCCCCATCAGGACCTTGAGCTCGTCCAGCCCCACCACCTGGAGGAGACGCCGATAGAGCGTGACCCGCACCCCCTCCTGAGGGATGTAGAAGGCGGGGATGGAGCCCCCCTGGTCGTAGGCAACCTCCGTCAGCCGGTTCTCCACGCCGCGCAGACGATCCAGCTCCTCCTCCAACATCCGATAGAAGAGGCTGAAGCCCCCCGTCCTGCTCTTCCCATGCTGCGTGGTGCCGCCGATTTCCCCTCCGCCCCGGATGTCCAGGTCCCGCCGCGCAATCGAGTAGCCCGACCCCAGGTCCGTCAGGGTGGATATGGCCTCCAGCCTGTCCGCCGTCTCCTTCCTCAGTTCCTCACGCTCCGGATAGAAGAAGTAGGCGAAGGCACTCTCCCCACGGCGTCCCACCCGCCCGCGGAGCTGATACATCTGGGCCAGCCCGAGCTCCTGGGAGTCGTCCACGATGATCGTGTTGGCGCGGCCCACGTCCAGGCCGCTCTCGATAATCGTCGTACAGATCAGGATGTCGATCGCCCCCGCGTAGAAGTCCAGCATCGTCCTCTCCAACTCCCGCTCCGGCATCTGGCCGTGCGCGGCGTGGATTTTGGCCTCGGGGAAGAAGGCGGCAAGCATCCGCTGCTGCTCCTCCATACGCGCGATGCGGTTGACGACAAAATAGACCTGTCCTCCCCGCTCCAGCTCGCAGGCCACGGCCTTACGCACCAGCGAGGTCTGCCAGGGCCCCGCGAAGGTCGTTACGGGCAGGCGGTCCTCCGGGGGTGTGGAGAGCACCGAGATGCTGCGCAGCCCCCTCAGAGCCATCGCCAGGGTGCGCGGTATGGGGGTTGCCGATAGGCTCAGGATATCGACCGCCCCATAGGTCCGCTTCAGGCTCTCCTTGTGCATGACTCCGAATCGGTGCTCCTCGTCGACGATGAGAAGTCCCAGGTTCTTGAATTTAATCCCCTTCTGCAGCAGCTTGTGCGTCCCGATGACGATATCGACGGACCCATCCTCCGCGCTCGACACGGTGCGCCCCGCCTCCGACCTCGAGGTGAATCGGGAGAGGATCCCCACCGAGACCGGAAAGCCCGAGAGGCGGGAACGGAAGGTTCCGTAATGCTGCTGAGCCAGGATCGTCGTCGGAACCAGTACGCAGACCTGACGCCCCGCGGCGACGGCCCGAAAAGCCGCCCTCAGCGCGACCTCCGTCTTGCCGAACCCCACGTCGCCGACGAGGAGACGGTCCATCGGAAAGGGGCCGGACAGATCCTCCATGATCTCCGCCGTGGCCTTGAGCTGGTCGGCCGTCTCCGCATAGGGAAAGGCCCTGACGAACGACTCGTAAAGCTCGCCCGGGTCCGCCAGCGGGTCTCGGCGCTCCAGCTCGCGGCGGGCGAAGAGCTCGATCAGGGCCCTGGCCTCCTCCTGGGCGCGTTTCTTGTCCTTCTCTCTGGACTTGCGCCACCGGGAGCCCCGGAGGGTATCGAGCTCCGTCTCGTCGCTCTGATGTTCTGCCAGCGCCGTGAGCTTGTGGGACTGGAGGACGGGGACCAGAAGTCGCTTGTTCTCGGCGAACTCGAGCACCAGGGCGTCCATGGAGGCCCCCGCCGAGACGATCTCCTCGATGCCGCGGAAGACGGCCAGTCCGTAGTCCTCGTGAACGACAAGCTGCCCCACCGACAGCCGATCCCGCCACTCCAGCGGAGCACGCCATTCCGAGGCGGACGCTCTGGCAGAGACCCCGGAGAGCTCTCGGTCCGAGATGAAGGCGCGCTTCGCGGCCCTGTCCACGAAGCCCGAGGAAAGGGACCCCTTCCGGACCTCGACGAAGGGGACCTGAGCGAATGGTCCGCTCTCCCTGTCCAGGAACCGGTCGTTCTCGCTGTACACGCACACGGAGCAGCCGCGCCGGTCCAGGTCGCGGCAGAGGCGCAGGACCGCCCCGAGGTCCCCCTTGAAGGGGGGAAGCTCCTCCACGTCGAGCTGAGCCTCCGTCCAATCCACCCCGCGCGTCACCCTCAGACGCGGATAGCGCGCCAGGTCGCGAAACACCGCATCCCAGGGGGGAACGGGATCGACGTGCGCCTCTGAACGGAGCTCCTCCCAAAGCCAATGGAAGGAAACGGCCTGCGCCTCGATACTCTGAGGTTCATAGAGGATGACCCGAGTGTCGGCCGGCAGCAGGGCGGGCGGCATGAACGCCTGTGCGCCGGAGAGGCTGTGCAGGGAGACCGCATCGAGCCCGGTTACGGTCTTCTGCGTCGACGGCTGGAAGGCGCCGATCCGTTCCAGAACTTCGTCGAAGAACTCGAAACGCAGAGGGAGGGCGTGGCCGGGGTCGAAGACGTCCAGGATGAAACCGCGCAGGACGTACTGCCCCGGCGACCAGACGAGGTCCGCACGCTGATATCCGCTGCGCTCGAGCCAGGCCACCAGGCGGTCCCTGGCATATTCCTCCCCGCAGGTCAAGGGAAGCTCCCCATCGGCCATGAGACAGGGGGACATCATGGCCCCCGGGGTCGCCACCAGAACGCCGCCCTCCGCCATCCAATGCCGGATCGTCTCCCCCCGCTCGAGGAGAAGCGGCCGGCTGCTGATCGTCTGCAGGGTCAGGGGGAGCTCGGCAAGGCGGAACAAGGGCCCCTCGGGAAAGAACGCCTTACGGTCCAGGGCGAACTCCGATGCCTGGCGCACATCGGGGAAGACGGCTGCAATGCGTCCCTCCGGACACATCCAGGCCCGAGCCGCGCCGCCGGCGCGGTCGTGCACGCTTCCCCCGATCTCCCAGAGCTCCTTCAACTCATCCAAACCGCCCGCCACGGGGCGCTGCCGTCCCTGCACGATCGAACCTCCCCATAAACAAAGAAAGAAGCAAAAAACAAAGAAAGAAGCAAAAAAAAACCGACGGAGGGAATCCGTCGGAATCATCGTCAATGGACAAAAAGCAACTCACGAGCTCAGCCGCGCAGGACCTCCAGGGCGCCGTTCCACATATCACGGGCACTGGTGGCCACGGAAAGATTCGCCTCGTAGGCACGGCTCGCCACAAGCATATCCGTCATCTCCCGGACCAGGTTGACGTTCGGAAAGGCCACGTACCCATCGGCGTTGGCGTCCGGATGCTCCGGCTGATAAACCAGGCGAGGCGGGGTCTTGTCCTCCGTGATCTCCGTAACACGAACCCCCCCGATATCCCGGTACCCGCCGATCGTCTTGTCCAGCATCTCGGCGAAGACCGGCACCCTACGCTTGTAGGGACCACCTGCAAGGGTACGGGTGGTGTTGATGTTCGCCAAATTGGAGGATATCGTGTCCATCCAGAGACGATGGGCCGTCAGTGCGCTGCCTGCGACCTCCATGCTCTCGAATATTCTCATGATCCGAGGTCTCCCCTTAAAAAGCTACCGTCCCGATATGACGGAGCGGTAAATGGCAAATTTTTTGGTCGCCAGACGGTTCATGGCGTTATACATCATGCGCGTCTCCGACATGACCGCCATCTCCCGCTCCGGGTCGACGTTGTTACCGTCCAGCCGATACGCCTCATCGTGTATCTTCAGCTCCACCGGCTTTACGTCCGAGACCCAGAGGGGACGCGTAGGGATATGAGCGGGGTCCGTAACGGTCATACGCAGCTTCTTCCCCGATTGAATGACATCCCGAAGCTGGTCCTCGAAGGACACGTTGCGCCGGGCGTAGCCCGGGGTATCCGCATTAGCGACGTTTCTCGACACGGCCTTGAAGCGCTGTGCCAGGCCCTCCATATCCTTCTCCAAAACTTTCCAGGTAAACTCGCCCAACATGCTCCTCACTCCTCCGCCCAAATTATACTACAATGAGAGACCCGCGGAGCAAAAAGCGTGTACTTTTCCCGCCGAGTATCCCCCGCCCCGACCATCAGCCCGCAAGACCGCGCGTCAGCAGGCGACACGATCAGTAGGCGACGCGAGTGGAGGAGGCCACCCCCAGCTCCTCCACGAAAAGGGGGCTGAGCACCTTGATGTAGGTCCCCTTCATCCCCAGGCTGCGGCTCTCGATCAATCCGGCGCTCTCCAGCTTGCGCAGGGCGTTGACGATGACGCTGCGGGTCACACCGACCCGATCCGCGACCTTGCTGGCCACGGCAACCCCCTCCTGCCCCCCGAGCTCCGCGATGATGTGCTTCATAGACTCTATTTCCGAGTAGGAGAGGGCGCGCATTGCCATCTGGACGGCAATGCGGTCGCGGGAGTGCTCCTCAATGGTACGGTTCCGGTCGTTGAGCATCTCGATGCCGACAAGCGACCCCAGGTACTCCGCCAGCAACACGTCCCGGACCACGAAGGGCGCATGGAAACGGACCAGGAGGACCGTCCCCAGCCGTTCCGCCGCGGCGCCGTAGATGGGAACGTACATCAGATGCTTCTCCGGCCTCCTCCCAGTACTGGGATCGTCGAAGAGGAAGACATCCTCGTCGCAGATAACGGATTCACGATAACGATTCATCTTGTCGGTCAGGCTCGCCGGCATCGCCCCTTCTTTCAGGCTCTCCAGAAGCGTCCGGGACTCGTACTCGGGAAGCCAAGTATATCCCAGAAGTTTTCCCGACTGATCCACGATGTAGACATTGGCCGTCGAAAACTCCGAGAGCAGCTTGGCCAACTTGACGTAATCCAGGGGATCCCCCTCGCGGCGGTTCTGCAGAGCGCGCCCTACCTGTCGGGTCTTCTCCAGAAGGTCCCCCAGCGCCACATCGACGACGTCGGAGTCCGTTACGCCCAAAGCCTTCGCGTTCAGCAGATTTCCCTTGCCGTCATCCAACGCGACGGTGCTTCTCCCCTTCACGCCCGTTTTCCTGGAGCCCCGGGTCTTCTCAGCCTTTTTTTCCATCAATCGAAGCCCTCCTTCAATCGAAGCCTTCTTTCAATTGGAGCCTTCCTTCAAAGCCTTCCTTCAATCGAAGACTTCCGAAGACTTCCAAAGACTTCCTTCAATGCGAAGCGAAGCCTTCCTTGAAACCTTTCGGCCGCCGCATACATTTTCGGCAGGCGATCCTATTTGTTTGGCCTGTCCTATCTTCGGATCCCCCGATTTTCTGGAAAGACCTATGCCAAAAACCGTAAAAATCTCCAAAAACCATATTCGACAAATTTAGGATATAATAACAAAGACCGCAGAATAATTCAATACAATAGAAACTATATCCAATAAAATGTCAAAGTTCCTTAGGCACTCTGCCCCGAGCCCTTCCGCAGATTCAAAGGGCTTCTGTTTCTACAGAAGGTAGCGGCGGATATCCCTGTCCTCGACCAGCCCGTCCAGCCGTTCCCGGACCATGTCCGCATCGATCTCGATTCGTTCCGTTGGCGCATCGCAGACGCTGAAGCTGATCTCCTCGAGCAGCTGCTCGAGCATCGTGTGCAGCCGGCGCGCCCCGATGTCCTCCATCTCCGCGTTCATACGGCTGGCCAGCTCCGCGATCTCGCGGGTTGCGTCCTCCGTGAAGCGCAGCTCCGTACCCTCGGTGGCGATCAGGGCGCTGTACTGCTTCAGAAGGCTGTTCTCCGGCTCCGTCAGGATCTGCTGGAGGTTCTCCCAGGACAGGGGCTGGAGCTCGACACGAATGGGGAAACGTCCCTGGAGCTCGGGAATCAGGTCGGACGGCTTTACGCCGCTGAAGGCCCCTGCGGCAATGAAGAGGATGTGGTCCGTCCTGACCGGGCCATAGCGTGTCTGGACGACCGACCCCTCGACGATCGGGAGGAGGTCCCGCTGGACCCCCTCGCGGCTCACGTCGGGACCGGTGACCCCTCCCCTGGCGACAACCTTGTCCAGCTCGTCCAGAAAGACGATGCCGTCCTCCTGGACCTTCTCCAGCGCCTCCTGCGCCAGGGCGTCCGAGTCGATCAGCTTCTCGGCCTCCTCGCCCTGGAAGGCCCTCAGGGCCTCCCCCACCTTCATCCGGCGCTTCTTCGACCTCTTGGGCAGGATCCCGCTGAGCATCTCACTCAGGTTGATCCCTACGGAGTCCATCCCGGCGCCGCCCAGGATGGGAATGGCCGCCGAGTTGTCCGAGACCTCGACGTCGACCTCGCGGTCGTTCAGCCGCCCCTCCCGCAGCATCGTCAGGAGCTTGGACCGGGTCGTCTCCTGCCCGTGCTCCTCCTCGGAGGGGCGTTCCTCCTCCACATCGGCCGCCCCGGCCCCGGCCCCAAACACCTTCATGAAATCGGGGACGGAGAATTTCTTTTCGCTCCTGGGCAGCAGGACGTCGACCAGGCGCTGTTCCGCACGCTCCAGCGCGGGAGTCTGGACGTCCTCCAGCATCCGCCTGCGCACCATGGTCACGGCAAACTCGACGAGGTCGCGGATCATGGACTCCACGTCCCGCCCCACATACCCCACCTCCGTGAACTTCGTGGCCTCGACCTTGATGAAGGGCGCTTGAACCAGCGTCGCCAGGCGCCGGGCAATCTCGGTCTTCCCCACGCCCGTCGGCCCCACCATCAGGATGTTCTTGGGCATGACCTCGCGCGCCATCTCGGGCGGGAGCATCCTACGGCGCAGGCGGTTTCGAAGCGCCACCGCCACGGCGCGCTTGGCCTTTTCCTGTCCCACGATATAGCGGTCCAGATACTCGATCACCCGGGAGGGCGTCAGGGCGGTGTCCAGACGGGGCGTCATTCCAGCACCTCCAGCGTCACCACGTTGTCCGTGTAGATGCAGATCTCCGAGGCCAGCTCGATAGCCCGCCTGGCGATGCGCTCGGGAGGCCAGTCCGTCCCCTCGCAGAACGCCCGCGCCGCGGCCAGGGCGTAACCGGACCCCGACCCGATGGACGCCGCGCTGCCCTCCGGCTCCAGGATGTCCCCCGCCCCGCTGAGCAGCAGGGTGAGCCTGGAATCTGCCGCCAGCATCATCGCCTCGAGGCGGCGCAGCGCTTTGTCCGTGCGCCATTCCCTCACCAGTTTGACGGCCGCCTTCATCAGATCGCCCTTCTCCTGCTCCAGACGGTTCTCGAGCCGCTCGAGCAGGGTCATGGCGTCGGCGGTGCTGCCCGCGAACCCCGTCAGGATCTTTCCGTTAAAGAGGCGGCGTACCTTCCGCGCCCCCGACTTGACGATCTGGCTTCCCAGGGTCACCTGGCCGTCCCCGGCCATGGCTACCCTCTCTCCCGAGCGGACGCATACGATAGTCGTTCCCTTAAACAGTGTCCTCATCCTTTCCGCAGCTTCCGTTTATGATTTCTCTTTGCCATTTTCTCTTTATCGCTGTCGTCGTATACTCTACATCAGGCCGGCCTTACAGGACGGTCTCACGAAGCATCTTCGCCGACCCTGGCCCGAGGATGGGCCGAGGCGTAGCTCTCCTTCATCCAGGACGCGCTGATGGTGAGATAGATCTGCGTCGTGGAGAGGCTCTCGTGTCCCAGAAATTCCTGCACAAACTTCAGCGACGCCCCCCGTTCCACCAGGTGCGTCGCACAGCTGTGGCGCAGGACATGGGGCGTCACGCCCTCCAGCCCCGCACGCCCAGCCAGTGTCGTGACGATGCGGTGCACCGTCCGGACCGTGAGTGCCTTGCCCCCGCGTCCCGAAAAGACGTAGGGCTCCGTCGGGTCGCGCTGTGCCCCAAGCCGCTCGAGCGCCCTCTGCGCGCAGCCTCCGAAGGGCACGCGCCTCTCCTTGTCCCCCTTGCCCAGGACGACGATCCAGCGCTCCTGGAGGTCCACGTCCGCCCACCTGAGCCCCGTGAGCTCCGACACCCGAAGCCCGCACCCATAGAGCAGCTCCAGGATCGCCGTGTCCCGGACGGGGGACTCGCTCGCCGAGGCCATCTCGAACATCCGGTTCACGGCCTCCTCCGAGAGCGCCTTCGGCAGTCCCCGCGGGGCCGAGGGACCGTGCAGGGTACGGGCCGGGTCCCTGTCCAGGACGCCGCGTTCCTTCAGAAACGAGAAGAGGCCGCGCAGGGAGGAGAGCTTTCGGGATATCGTCGTCCGGGCATAGCCCCATCCGGACAGTTCCCGGAGGTAGGCGCGCAGGACCGCAGGGTCCACGAGGCCGACGTCCGATATGGAGCGCCCTTCCAGATACTCCGAAAACTGCTCCAGATCCACCGCATAATTGGTCAGCGTATGCTCGGAAGCGGTCCTGCTGCCGACATACGTCATAAAGGCGTCGATGGCGCCGTCTATCGTCTTTGCGTTCATTTTTCAAATATTATCAGGTTTGAGTACAAATTCAAGAGCGTTATCCACCCAATATATTGGCCCCTCGGCGGGCGGGAGATCGACCCCGGCCGTTCACTGGACCTCAGGAACGCCCTTTTGTGGGCGGCCGACTTCGTCCTCTATCGCTTGCTCCTGCCCTACGACACCCCGGTGGGGATCACCTTGCCGGTGATACTACTGGTCGGGGTAAGCAGCAGTCTATTTGATTTTTGGCTAAATGTATGTAACAATATCCAAATGGATGGATTTATAAGTATAGGTGCAGCTGCAAAAGCACTGGGAGTATCGATTTCAACATTGCGTCGTTGGGAGCGAGAGGGCAGGATTCAAGCAGAGTACACAAAAGGAGGTCATAGGCGCTACAATCTTTCTGGATTGGTGCCCGAACAATCTTTCCGTGTCCCTGATGATCGTAAAACCATTGCGTATGCTCGTGTATCAAGCAGTGACCAAAAGGATGACCTTGAGCGCCAAAAAAAGGTGCTTGAGCTGTATTGCGCTCAAAATGGATGGACATTCGCTATATTAAGCGATTTAGGAAGCGGCATGAACTACCACAAGAAGGGGTTACGCCGTCTGCTGAGTGCGATTTTAAACGGTCATGTTGGACGCTTGGTTATCACGCATAAGGACAGGCTGTTGCGTTTTGGCGCGGAGCTTGTATTCGCAATATGCGAGGCGAAGAACGTTGAAGTTGTCATACTGAATCAGGGAGAGGACACAACTTTCGAGGAGGACTTAGCGCGTGATGTGCTCGAAATCATTTCTGTCTTTTCCGCAAGGTTGTACGGCAGTCGTTCGAGAAAGAATCAAAAGCTTCTCGAGAACATTAAAAAAGCTGTAGAGGAAAGCACAGAATGTTAATAGCCCACAAGATAGAGCTGGACCTGGACAACAAGCAACGCACCTACATGGCAAAGAAAAGTTATCTGCGAAAGTTAAGTTACCTGTTGCATTTGGCTTGACAATCTAGCGAGATTATACGAGGAAGGAATTCAATGAAAGGAATCATGGTCCAGGGTACCAGCAGCGACGCCGGAAAAAGTTTTCTGGTGACGGGGCTCTGCCGCCTGCTGGCCGACCGGGGCGTTCGCGTGTGTCCCTTCAAGTCGCAGAACATGTCCAACAACTCCTGCGTCACGTGGGACGGGCTGGAGGTCAGTCGGGCGCAGGCCGTGCAGGCCGAGGCAGCACGCCTCCGGCCCGAGACCTTCATGAACCCCATCCTCCTGAAGCCGCGCCGGGACACCTGCTCGGAGATCGTCCTGGAGGGCCGGGTCTTCGAGGCCCCGGCGGACCGGGATTACTATCGGACCTTCACGATGACCCACGGCCTCTCGGCGGTGCGGCGCGCGCTGCGGCACATCGCCGGGCACTTCGACGCCGTGGTGATCGAGGGGGCGGGCAGCCCCGCCGAGGTGAACCTGAGCGAGACGGAGATCGTGAACATGCGTATCGCCCGCGAAGCGGACGTCCCCGTCCTGCTGGTGACGGACGTGGACCGCGGCGGGTCCCTGGCCTCGGTCGTCGGCACGCTGGAACTGCTGGGGAAGGACCGAAAGCGGGTCAAGGGCGTTGTCTTCAACAAGTTCCGGGGCAACCCCGCCCTCTTCGCCCCTGCCGTGGAATGGCTTGAGGCCCGCACGGGCGTTCGGGTCATCGGGGTGATGCCCTGGGTGGAGGGGGCTTCCATCGCGGGCGAGGACTCCCTGGGCCTCCGCTGGGGCCGGGGCGGACGGGGGGCGCTGTCAGTCGGCGTGGTCCGATTTCCCGGGATCTCCAATTTCACGGACCTCGACCCCTTCGAGTACGAGCCGGACGTGGATCTCGTCGGGCTGGATTCCGGGACGCCGCTCAAGGTGCTGCGCTCCCTGGACGCGGTGATCCTCCCGGGCTCCAAGAATTCGATGCGGGACATGAGCTGGCTTCGTGAGACAGGGCTCGCCGAGGCGCTGCGCGCGTTTGCGGATGCGGGCGGGTTCGTCCTCGGGCTGTGCGGGGGGTATCAGATGATGGGCCGCAGGCTGGAGGACCCGGATCTGAGGGAGAACTCCGAGCTGCGCGGGCTCGACGGCCTGGGGCTTCTGCCCATTGTGACCGAGTTCGGGGCCGGGGTCAAGACGACCGTTTGCGTCTCGGGCGCCCTGAACCCCAAGCTCAACCCAAATCCAAATCGAAACTCAAATACCGCGGAGGCCCCGATCCCCGTGGAGGGGTACGAGATTCATTTCGGCCAGACCGTCCCCGACGCGGGGGCATCCTGCGAGCCTCTTTTCATCCTGGAAGATGGAATGGAGGATGGAATGAAGGACAGACGTGCAGAAGGGCTCGGGACGGAGGGGCTCCGGATCGCGGGGACGTATCTGCACGGCGTCTTCGAGAACGACCGCTTCCGGGGCTTGTGGCTCAACGCCCTCCGACGCGCCCGCGGCCTGGAGGAACGACCGGCCGCCGATACCGCGGCCCGGAAGGAGCAGGCCTACGACGCCCTCGCCGCGGCGGTCGAACGGCATCTTGACGTCAACGGAATCCTCGGACTCATGGGGCTCTCATAAACATGTGTCAGCGCACGTTCCCCAGGTGGACGTGCCGCAGTTTTCCCCGCGCCCGGTCGGCCAGGGAGTACAGGAGCTTCGTGTCCGTCGGCGGCGCGAAATGGCGCCAGGCGGGAAAACAGCGCGAGAGGTGCAGGGGAATGGAGGGGGACAGGGCTGCGATCCAGTCCGTCATGGCGTCGAACCCCTCCCCCGGATCGACGAGCCCGGGGACGACAAGGTGCGTCAGCTCCACGTGCACGCCGCCCCGCACCCAGGCCGCAATATTGGCCTTCACGGCGTCGAGCGAACCGCCCAGGCGTCGGTAACGCTCCGCGTCGAAAGCCTTGAGGTCGACGTTGGCCGCATCGGTGCAGGTCAGGAGCTCCGAGGCCACCGGCTCGGACATGACGCCGTTCGTGACGAGGACGACGGCGATCCCGTTCTCCCTCAGCAGCGGAGCCGCCTCGAGGATATACTCCGCCTGGAGCGTCGGCTCGTTGTAGGTGAAGGCCACGGACGAGAGCCCGAGGTTTCGGACTTCCAGCACCAGATCCTCGGGCCGCAGGATGGCTGCTGCACGCAAGAGGGCCGGACGTTCGGGGTGAGCGATCTCGTGATTCTGACAGAAAGGGCAGGACATCGTGCAGCCTACGCTGCCCAGGGAATAGATGAGGGTTCCCGGCCTCCAATGGGCCAGGGGCTTCTTCTCGATGGGATCGACGGCCCGCGCGCAAAAACGTCCCAGCCAGGGGGAGACGAGGGTCCCGCGCACGTCCAGGCGAACGCCGCAGAAGCCGGCCATACCGTTCCGCAGTGTGCAGCCACGGAAACAAAGCGTGCAGCGCACCGCGTCGCCCTCCTGACGGGTCCACCATCGCGGCGCGATTCTCCTCTCCTCCAAAGTATCGCCCTCCCTTTCGCCGTCGGGCCCCCTTGCCCGAGGGATACAAAAAACGCCGCTCATCGCGGCGTTTTTTGCGGAATATTCAAGAGGTTCCGGCTACTTCGCGGCCAGCTTCATCTCCTGGATGGCCTGGGCCAGACGGGACACCCCCTCCTCGATTACGTCGGGCTTCGAGAATGTGTAGTTGATCCGCGCGGCGTGGATGCCCGCCTCGGGGTTGATGCAGAACGGAGCGCCGGGCAGAATGGCGACCTTCTTCTCCAAGGCCTTCCTGGCGAGCTCCCCGCTGTCGATGTTCCCCGTGTTCAGCCAGTAGAAGAAGCCGCCCTCGGGCTTCACCCAGGTGATGCCCTGGGGGGCAAGATGCTTCCGGAAGCTCTCCTCCATGGCGTCTCGCTTCACCCGGTAGTCCTGGATGATGTTCGGCAAATGGGAGTCCAGGTAGCCCTTGCGGCAGTACTCGTAGGTCAGGACCTGCGTGATGGGGCTGGAGCAAAGATCGACGGCCTGCTTGAAGACCGCCATCTGGCGGATGATGTCCTTGGGGCCGCTCACCCAGCCGATGCGCACGCCGGGGGAGAGGATCTTGGAGAAGGACCCGGCGTAAATGGTATTGCCCGCCTTGTCGAAGGAGAAGATCGACGGCAGGTGTTCGCCGTCGAAACGCACATAGCCGTAGGGGTCGTCCTCGAAGATGACCAAGCCGTAGCGGTCCGCAATCGCGGCCAGCTCGCGGCGCCGCTCCACGGTCATGGTGGCCCCCGCCGGGTTCTGGAAGTTGACGATGGTATAGATAAACTTGGGTTTTTTACCCTCCTTGCGCAGACGCTCGATGAGCGCGGGAAGCTCGGACACGACCATACCCTCGCCGTCAACCGGGACGCTCGCAAAGTCTGCGCCGTGGTTGTAGAAGGCCGTGAGGGCGGCCATGTAGCTGGGGTCCTCGACGATCGCGACGTCGCCGGGATCGATCATGGCCCACGCGAAGAGGTCGAGCACCTGCTGGGAGCCGGTCGTCAGAAGGATCTCGTCCAGCTCCACCTCGCGCCCCATGCGCGGGGCCGTCCACTTGGACAGGAAGGTGCGCAGCGGTTCGAAGCCCTCCGTCGTGCCGTACTGGAGCAGCGACGTCCCATCGCTGACCAGCTTCTCGGACCCCTCGGCAAACTGATCGATGGGGAAGACCTCAGGGGCCGGCATTCCTCCCGCAAAAGAGATCATCCCCGGCTGCTTGATGACCTTGAGAAGCTCCCTCACCGGCGAGGGACGCGTCTTTCGGGCCGCGGAGCTGAAAAGTTCCTTCCAATTGTCGCTCATTTCGACTCCTCCTTGACATGATAGATTCGCCGGCACGGACGCCGGAGTACCGCACTGTCGAGAAATTTGAGAAACATCAACAATTGATGGATTAATACAGATTGATTATAGCATCTATTTCCGAAAATTTTTGTACGACTCCCACCAAATCTTTGTGCGGCTCCCGCCGGTCAACGCCTCTCCTTTTCTATTCTCATGGCCCTCTCCTCGAGGTGCCTCAGGCGACGTTCCGTCGGGGGATGCGAGTTAAAGCCGCTCCGAGCCGTGGCGTAGCCGTTGTCCTTGAAGCTTTTCATCGCGTTGTAGAGACCCCAGGGACTGTAACCCGCCTTGACCGCAAGGTCCATGCCGTAATCGTCGGCCTCCACCTCCTGTTCGCGGCTGAATCCGCTCTCCGCAAGGTTCATGCCGACCGCCCCGACGATCCGGGCCGCGTCCCCGGCCTGCCCCAGCAGGGCGCCCACGATGTTCCATCCAATCCGGCGCCGAGCGCCCCGGCTGTAATGCCCGCGTCGGACGTGCCCCACCTCGTGTCCCAGGATGCCAGCTATCTCGTCGGGCGTCGAGAGGATCTTCATCAGCCCCTCCGTGACGTGCACGGTAAACCGCTTCATGGACTCGAACTTCACCCAGGCGTTGGGGGCCTCGTCCTTCTCGTAATACAGGGGGACATTCTGCATGTCCCCCGCTGCCGCGATACGGCTCCAGGCCGCCTCGACGGTGGCTTTATCTATGGCGGCCCTCCCCTCGGCCGGCAGGAGAAGCAATGCCAGGCTCAAAAGAATCAAAACGATCGGCAATCTCTGCTGCATGACAGCTTTCCTCGCTTTCCGTCGGCGTCGTCCCCTTCTCCGCGATCCTCTCGCGCCAGGGGAGCTCGTCCTCATTCTGCTTGCCCTTCATTCTATCCTATGGCCCGCGGTTGGGGCCTAGGCGAAATTCGGCAATTTGCGGGTGGAAGGAGGAGTGTGCGAAGCGGACGGGTCCTGACGGGTCCTCCTGTTATAATCTCCCATGAAGCTCGTTCTAATTTCGGGAACTCGCTGCAATTTTTCATGGATCCCGATATAATTTTCATGATTCTCCGTAAAAAAAATGGTTCTCGACAAAAATAGTCCTCGGCGACGCAAACGCCATCAGGAGGTTCCATGTTCGGTCGCAAACCCAAGACCCCGCCAAACGCACAAAAAATGCTTCGGATTCTCACGGCTGCCGCCCTGGCCGTCGCGTTCCCGACGCTCCTGATCCGCGGACTGTCCCTCCCCTGGAGCGAGGAGGGCGTCCTGTTCGCGCTCTACGGCGCCGGGGTGGGGTTCTCGTCCGCCATCCTCCTCAGCATGTTCCTCCTGTGGCTGATGAGGAAACACGGGGCCTAGCCGGGGCGGACGATGCGGGTCATTCCCTACCTCAGGGTCTCCGAGCTCGATGGATTGATGCGGAGCTTTCTCCCCCTGGGGGAGGACGTTCGATTTATCGTCCCGTCCCGTCGGGACCGAAGCTGGTGGAGGGAGCGCGCGGGCCGGGACGAGTTCGGCCTCGACGGACCTCCGGAGGATATCCTGTGGAACTGGCAGGACCTCTATGAAAATGTCTGCGAATTCTGTGAGGCCAGGCGCCTGCGCCCGATCGAGCCGCCCGACCACCGCCTGATCCTGAGCCGCCTGCTCCGGGCGCTCCTGGAGGAGGAGCCCGAGCTGCTGACCCTGTGGCCGGGCCTGGGACGCGCAGGGTTTCTGGACATCCTGTCGGAGGACATACGGGAGCTGCTCAACGAGGCCGTCCTTCCAGAGCAGACGGAGGCCGGCCTTCAAGAGGACGACCCCACGGCGCGGGTCCTCCCCGCAATCTATCGGAGGTATCTGGATTATCTGTCCGCCAGCGGTCTGATGGACAGCGCCCAGGTCTGCACCATGACGCTGGACCTCCTGGAGCGCGAGCCCCTGCCCTGGGGCGAGGACCTCACGATGGTGTTCACGGGATTCCTCTCCTTCACCCAGGCCCAGGTGCGCCTGATTAAGAGGCTGGACGACCTTTGCAAAGAGGTCGTCGTTCTGAAGCCCGAGACGGGGCTCTCCGACTTTCATGATGCCGCGCATCAGCTGGAGGGGCTCGTCTGGGAGGAATCCCCCCAAGGCGTTCCGGGGCGCATCCTCCAGGTGCGGGCCTGTGAGAGCGAACTCGAGGCGGAGGCCGTGGCGCGTCTGCTCGCCCTCTGGAGCGCCGGAAGGGGCCCCCTGGCCGAGGAGATGGATTTTCCCGGATTCGGGGCCGTCGGGATGATGTCGCCCGCAGGCGACGAGGAACTCGTGACCGAGGCCCTGAGGCGCTACTCCATTCCCTACGCCGCATCGGAGGGACCGTCGATCGACCAAACCCCTCCGGGACGCTCGCTCTCCGCCGCATGGTCGCTCTGGGCCCAGGGGCTTCCGACCTATGAGACGGCCCTGTTTCTGGTCCAGCCCTGTCTCGCCGGGGACGCGTTCTCCGTCTCCGAGGCGCTGAGGGCCGGACCGAGCGGCCTCGCGTCGTGGAGGGATTTCGTTGGAGAGGGAGAGGAAAAGGGCGAGGTCCCCAAGGGGACGCGGGGCGGAACGCCTCGGCACGCCCTCGCGGCCCTGTCGGCAATGGAGCGTCTCTGCGGGGCTCTGCAGCGCGGGGGAACCCCGTCGGATCTGATGGGGGCCTTTCATCGATTCCTGACGCGAAAGGGGCTCTGGATCGACAGGATGAAGACCCTGCCCCTGGGCTACCCCGAGCTGGATGGCGCAATACGCGCGACCGCCTCCGCCATCGAGTCCGTGCACGAGAAGTACCTGGCGCTCCGGGAGCTTCTGCCGGACATCGGCCCCGCCGGAAGGACGCCCCTGGAGGGCGACGACGCCGTGGAGTTCCTTCTGAGCTGGTGCCGCCAGACCCGTATCCGCCCGGAGCCCCCGCTCTCGGGAGCGCTGACGCTCTACCTGGGGGCCCCTCCGGTTTTGGCCTCCCATCCCGTCTGGGTCATGCTCGGCGTCTCCCAGGGGAACTGGCCGGGCCGCATTTCCGGATCGCCACTTCTGGGACCCTCTGAGCGGGAGCGGCTCGCCGAGGCGGAAGCCTGGCTGCCCTCCGTCCAGGACAAGCACCTTCAAAGGGAGGCCCTCTTTCGGCGCCTGATCCGGACGGGAGAGTCCCTGACCATCCTCTCCAGAGCCGATGCGGATGAAAACGGACGCCCCGTGCCGGACACGCCCTTCCTGGACCGTTTCATGGCGGACATGAACGCGGGCGTCGAAGCGGAAGCGGAAACAAACGGATGGACGCTGAGAGAACTGCCGACGGCGGGCATCGAGATCCTCCTGCCCGGCAGCGGCCATATCTTTCCGGAGGTCGACACCGATCCTCTCGCGGCCGCCCCGCGCCCTGGCGTATCCGTTGGAGGAGTTGAAGGATCTGAAGGAGTTGAAGGAACGGAGCCGCGGAACGATCCTCCGACGCTTGCGGTCAGCGATATCCAGACGCTCCTCGAATGCCCTCTGCGCTACTGGCTGCAGCGGAGGGCCGGACTGAGGGAAAGGTCTCCGGAGCTCGCCACCGCGGCGGAATGGGGCTCGCTGACGCACAAGTTCTGGGAGCGGGTCTGGAGGCGATTCGGCCGTGGGGGCAATCCCTTCCCGGAGGTCGTGGAGGAGGAGTGGCGCTCGCTCTCCTCGGCCGATGAGGATTACGAAACATTCGGAAGGCTGATCCGGGACCGCCGTCTGGCGCGCACCCTGGAGGTGCTGCGGTTTCGGATACGGAGGCTGACGGCGCTCCAGGCGCAGATCCTGGAGCGGCTGGAGCAAGGCGGATTCCGCCACAGGGCCGTCCTCCTGGAGGAGGATGCCGCGCTTTCGCTGGAGGTCGACGGGGTCCACTTCTCCGGGCGATGCGACCGGGTGGAGATCCTGGAGGATGGGGACGGACGCACCCACGCCGTCATCACGGACTACAAGGCGGGAAGGAGCGTTCGGTACGAGGAGGGGATGAAGGACCTGGAGCGGTATCCCTGGTACGAGGGCGGACCTTCAAAGCTCGTCCGCGGACTCCAGCTGTCGGCCTACGCCCTGATGTACGGACCTCGCGAGGCCGACGCCCCGCTTGCGGGGGTCAACTTCCTGGGCCATCGGGACGGGGGGATCGCCGGGACCTTCTCGGCGGCCCTCCAGGGCGTTTATGCCGGGGTCCTGGCCGGAGAGACGAGGAACAACCGCCGTACCCTGGACGAGCGCCGGGAGGAGGCCGGCCGCGCCATGGCCTGCGCGGCACGATTGCTGAAGGTAGGGCGGTTCGCGCCCTTCTACGATTCGCCCTCCTGTCGGTATTGCGACATGAAGAGCGTCTGCCGCAGGGGCGAGTCCGTCGGCGAACCCCTGACGAGCGAGGAGGAGGAGAGCGCGGACGCGTGACCAGCCCGTCAGGGCCTTTTAACGGGCGGCCGGCAGATTCGTTTTTGCTATAATGAGCTCAGTCAGGAGAGGCGGAAAAATGCATGCCCGATCGGGACATCACGGAAAAATACCTTGAGGCTTACAACGACGTTTTTGCCGATATCGTGAACGTATTGCTCTTCAATGGGCAAAAAGAGCTCTGTCCCGACGATCTCCAGGATGCGAAGGCTCGTACCCTGTACAAGGCCGACGGCAAACTCCGGGAGCAGGAGCGCGACGTTTCCAAGCTTTGGGTATCCGAAGGGATCGTTGTTTCTCTGATCGGATTCGAGAACCAGACCCGGATCGACCGGGACATGCCGCTTCGGATACTGGGCTATGACGGGGCGGATTATCGTGGACAGCTGTCTGCGAAGGGTGTTCTCTATCCTGTAGTGACGCTGGTCCTTTACTTTGGTGAGGAACCCTGGACGGCTTCCCGGTCTTTGTATGAGAGGATCCCGGTCTCTGAGAGATTGAGGCCGTTCGTGAACGACTACAGGATCAATCTCTTCGAGATATCATTCCTGGCGGACGATCTGCTTGAGCGGTTCACTAGCGATTTCAGGATTGTGGCGGACTACTTCGTACAGATGAGGAGAAATCGGGACTACATTCCCTCATGTCGGACCATTGAGCATGTGGATGCACTGCTGAAGCTTTTTTCGGCACTGACGCGCGACAACCGTTTTGAGGAGGCACAGAATCAGTTAGGAAAGGGGGAGAGCGTAACCATGCTGAGCATTTTGGACAAGGTGGAGGCCAGGGGGATCGCTTTGGGGCGAAACGAGGGTATCGCTTTGGGGCGAAACGAGGGCATCGCTTTGGGGCGAAACGAAGGTATCGCCTTGGGGCGAAACGAAGGCATCGCATCCACTGCACGGAGGATGTTGAAACTGGGCTTTACCCCAGAGCAGATCGCCCAGGCGACCGAACTTTCCCTTGAAAAGATCGAAGCCTTGCGGTAAGAGGATGCGGCCCTTCTTGGCCGCATCCTTTCGCTTCAGGAACATCAGGAAAGTGCCGCTCGGATGTTCCATGGAAAGTTCCCTATTCCTGTTTTCGTTTTCCTATCCTTTTGTCCCTCACATTTCGTTCTACGCGTAACGCGCGATGGAGAGCAAGTCGGCGAGGATGCCCTGTGCGGTCTCGCGCCCGCCTCCCCCGCTCCCGCGGAGCGTGACCGGTCCCAGGGGGTCGACATAGAGCGTGACGATGTTCTCCGTACCCTCGAGGGCGGCGATGGGGTTGGACAGGGGAAGCGCCGTCGGCCGAACGGAGGCCCTCAGGGTGCTCCCCTCCCGCTTCAATTCGGCCAGGAGCTTGATCCGCTCTCCCCGCTCCTTCGCGTCGCGGATCATCTCGGGAGTCACGCGGGTTATTCCCTCCCTGTCGACGTCCTCCACGCGCATGTTCGCATCGAAAAGGGCATGGGCGAGGATGACCAGCTTGACCGCCGCATCCCACCCCTCGACGTCCAGGGTCGGATCCGCCTCCAGCACGCCGGCGGAACGGGCTTCGGCGCAGGCCTCTTCGTAGGTCCTGCCCTTCTCCATCTCGGTCAGGACGTAGTTGGTGGAGGCGTTCAGAATACCCTGGACCCCCTCGATGGCGCAGCCGGCAAGTCCCTCTCGGACCATCGCGAGGAGCGGCGTTCCGCCCTGCACCGTCCCCTCGAAGAGCAGCCGCACTCCCCTTGCCCTCGCCAGACGGTCCAGCTCGTCGTAGGCCAGGGCGATCGGAGCCTTGTTCGAGGTCACGACGTGCAGGCCGCGCTCCAGCGCGCACCGGACGTGGGACAGCCCCGGCTCCCCACCGTTGAGATTCGTGGGCGTGGCCTCGATCAGCACCTCGGCGCCCGATCGGGTGAGAAGCTCCCCGAAGGGGGCTCGAGTATCCTCAGCTTTACAGGCCGTCCCCAGCCGCCCGGTTTCCGCGAAGGTCCGCAGGACCTCCCCGAGGGACAGTCCATCGGGCATGAGCGCCGTTCCATGCGAGCGCGAGACGATCAGGCAGACCTGGGCCCGAAACCCACAACGCTCCTCCAGCCTTCCGCGGTTCTCGTGCAGGAGCTCGACAAGACCCCGTCCCACCGAGCCGAAGCCCGCCAAAGCCAATTTCCATACCTTTTCACCCGCCATGATCCGACCTCCGCCGTTTTTACATGAACCGCTCGATGGGCCCTGTCTGTTCCTCGATCACCGGAAGGTAGGTCTGGGGCCTGCGTCCGAAGCAGACGTCCATCTGTTCGTAGAAGGTCACCGCATCCAGGTTGACGAACCGCTGCTCGATCGCCCGCTCCGTGGGCATGTAGCGGATATGTCCCTCGTGGACCTCGACGACCGTCACCCCGCTGAATCCCTCGTCCAGGAGAATGACCCCGGCCGAGCCGATCTCCTTGCCAAAGTTGACGTCGTAGGCGGAGGTGGCCCCACTGCGGACGATATGACCGGGGATGACCTCGCGCACCTCGGGGATCTCGAAGACCCCCGGCACGAACATGCCCGAGACCTTCATGAACTGGCGGATCGCGGGGTCCTTCCGCATCATGGCCTCGAGACGGGTGCGGATGTAGCGTCCCGCGCCGGCCAAGCGGACGTGCCCGAAGGAGTCCGTGCTGTCCCCGCTGTCCGAGAACACCTTGCCGTCCTCCCCCTTCACGCCCTCGGCCACGACCATGACGTAGGTCCCCGAGTGCACGTCCGAGTTCAAAATGCGCCGCATGTAATAGTGTTTTACGTGCTCGTACACCGCGTCGAAGTCCACTGTGATCTCGGGAATAAGGATGCAGTCCGCATCCGCGGCCACGCCCCCGCGGAAGGCCGTGTGTCCGGCGTAGCGACCGAAGACCTCGACGATCATCACGCGGTTGTGCGTCTTGCCCGTGGTCTTGAGGTCCTCGACGATGCGCGATATCTTGTTGATGGCGGAGTCCCCGCCCACCGAGTAGGTCTGGAGGTCCAGGTCCATCGTCTTGGGCGCGTGGACGCAGGCGATGCCGTTCTGTGCGAGGTCCACCACGACGCTCCCCGTGTCGTCCCCGCCCGAGATGAGGAGGCCGTCGAGGTTGAACTTCCGCAGTCCCAGCAGGATGCGGTCGTACTTGTCGGGGTCGGGGATCTTCGAGATCTTCACCCGGCTGTGACCGGCGTCGCTCCCCGCGAAGGCGGAGTTGACGTGGTCCGTGCGCTCCTCGTCGAGGAAGACCAGCCGTTCGAAGTCCACCAGGTTGTAGAGCCCCGCGTACCCGTTGGGGATGATGTACGTCCCGATGCCGCGCGCCATGGCGGTCTTGGCCGCGCCGCGAACGACGGCGTTCAGTCCGCCGCAGTCCCCGCCCGATGTGATGATGCCGATGTTCTTCATCTTCTTGCCCATGATGCCGCCCTCCATGCCCTTTGGATATCGACTCCGAATCCTTCGATACCGATATTCTATACCAAGGGAGGCGCCGAGTTAACCTATAATTCGAGAGCGGGGCGTGCATCCCTCCGGCGAATTTCCATCCTATAATTGTTTTGCCTACACGAACTTCCAATATCATCATCGCAGGTTCGGCGGACTCAGCGGCGAAATCCATTCAAGACGATTTTGGAAAGGCGGTTGTGAAGGTGCATGGAATCTTTGGAAAAATAGGTGCTGCGCTGAGAGGGCAGGTAAAGAAGTTCCTGACCGAGGGAGCGGCTGCGGCGTTCATCAAGCTGTGCAGGGCGGGAACGCCCGATGCGGTTGCGAAGGCCATCCGGTCCGGGGCGGACGTCAATGCAAGGGACAAACGCGGCACGACGGCGCTGATGTGGGCGGCCTGCAACTTGAACCCGGGGGTCGTGGAAGTGTTGCTCGAGGCCGGGGCAAACGTCGATGCGAGGTGTGAGGACAGCGTTACGGCCTTGATGGTGGCCGTTGAGGAGAACCCCGAGCCGAGAGTTGTATCGGCGCTGCTGAATGCCGGGGCGGACATCGACGCAAAGAACAAGGAAGGAAGTACGGCGCTGATGTGGGCAGCCCATGACTCGAAGTCGGAGGTCATGGCGGTGTTGCTGGAGGCCGGGGCGGATGTCGACACGCAGGACAGGGTCGGACACACGGCGTTGATGTGGGCGGCCTACAACTCGAACCCGGCCGTCGTATCCGCGTTGCTGAAGGCGGGGGCGAATGTTGGGGCGAGGGAGAAGGACGGACAGACGGCCCTGATCATGGCGGCCATGAAAAACCCGGACCCGGCTGTGACCTTGGAACTGCTGAATGCCGGTTCCGAGGTTGATGCAAAGGACGACAGCGGAATAACGGCGCTGATGTGGGCGGCAGCCTACAACTCGAACCCGGATGTTGTCGTGGCCCTGCTGAAGGCCGGGGCGGATGTCAACGCGAGGGCGAACGACGGCGCAACGGCGCTGATAGCGGCGGCGGAGAACAATCCGTCCCCGGATATCCTGTCGGTACTGCTGGAGGCGGGAGCGGACGTCGACGCGAGGGCGTACAACGGGGACTCGGCGTTGATAGTGGCGGCGGCCAAAAATTCCAACCCGGACGTCGCAGCGCTGTTGTCGAGGTCCGGGGCGAATGTCGAGGCAAAGGACGAAGGGGGCTGTACGGCGCTGTTGCGCGCTGCGGCGAAGAATGAAAACCCAAAGGCTGTGTCCGTGCTCTTGGAGGCCGGTGCGGATATCGAGGCGAAAGACGAGGAGGACCGTACGGCGTTGATGTGGGCGGCAGCGAAGAATCCCAATCCGGATGTCGTGGCCTTGCTGTTGGAGGTGGGAGCGGACGCCGGTGTAAAGGACAAGAGCAAAATGACGGCGCTGGACTACGCGGCGGGGGTGAACCCCGCCCCGGACGTCGTGGCTATGCTGCTGAAGGCCGGAAAGGGCGTCAAGTTGGAGCGAGAGGACGGTTGGACGCTGCTGATGACGGCCGCTCAGCACAACTCGAATCCGGTCGTCGTGTCGATGCTGTTGAAGGCGGGGATGGACGTCAACGCAAAGGACGAGAACGGACATACGGCGCTGATGCAGGCCGCAGGGAACAACAAGAATCCAAAGGTCGTATCGGTGCTGCTGGAAGCGGGGGCGAACGTCAATGCGGAGGACCGGAACGGGCAGACGGTGCTGGCGGCGGCGAAGAGGAATAAGAATCTCGAGGCCAGGACGGCAATTGTCAGGCTGCTGACGAGCGCGGGCGCAGCGAGGTAATTCCTTTTTCAAGTGGAGGGATGGAGATGCTTGGGGATTTTTTCCGTAAAATGGGCGCTGCGCTGAGAGGGCGGATGAAGAGGTTCCTGACCGAGGGAGCGGCCGCGGCGTTCATCAAGCTGTGCAGGGCGGGAACGCCCGAAGCCGTCGCGGCGGCCATCCGGTCCGGGGCGGACGTCAATGCGGGGACCAATGAGGGGTATACGGCGTTGATGGCGGCGGCGCAGTACAACTCCAATCCGGACGCCGTGATGCTGCTGGTCGGGGCAGGCGCGAACGTCGACGCGAAGGATAAGGGCGGACTGACCGCGTTGATGTGGGCGGCAATCTACAATTCGAACCCAGCTGTCGTGACGGCGTTTCTGGAGGCCGGTGCGAACGTCGACGCAAAAAGCGAGGACAACTCCACGGCTCTGATGTGGGCGGCAGCCCATAATTCCAATTCCGCTGTCGTTTCGACCCTGCTGAGGGCCGGAGCGGACCTTGGCGCAAGGAACGAGGACGGCTGGACGGCATTGAGGTGGGCTGCCTCCAACCCGAACCGGGACGTCACGGCGATGCTGCTTAAGGCCGGGCTGGACGTCAATGAGAGGGATAAGGAAGGACAAACGGCGCTGATGGGCGCGGCGGCCTATAACTCGAATCCTGCTGTCGTATCGGCTCTGTTGAATGCCGGGGCCGACATCGAGGCAAAGGACGAAAACGACTGTACGGCCTTGTTGGCGGCAGCGCTCGAAAATCCGAATCCTGAGGTCGTATCGACGCTGGTGAGGGCCGGCGCGGACGTCAACGCAAAGGACAATGGCGGCTGGACTGCGTTGTTGGCGGCGGCGGCAAACAACAATCCGGATATCGTGTCGGTATTGCTGAAGGCCGGTGCAGATGTCGATGAGAAGGACGAGCATGGCTGGACGGCGCTGATGGCGGCAGCGGCGACCAACACGGGCCCGGAGATCGTATCGGCATTGCTGAGGGCCGGAGCGGACCCCAACGCAGAAGGCGAGGACGGCCGAACGGCCTTGATGATGACGGAGGAGAACGAGGATCCCGAGGCCAGGACGGCGATCGTCGAACTGCTGAAGAACCGGGGCGCCGCCACGTAACCGGGTACGAGGGAGACCCTGCGGCCTCCCTCGTGCCCGGAACCTTACAGGCTGTCGCCGAAGTCCTCCCTGAACTTCGCAGCCAGCCGATCCTGCCAGTCCCCTACCGCCTCCAGCCTTCCGCTGAAGAAACGCAGGATCTTGGGCTCCTCCATCCACTCGAGCCCGCCGACCAGCTCCCGGTTCTCGAAGAGCCAATGGATGCGATCGACGGCGTACTTCACCTGGGACATCGTGAAGACCCTCCGCGGCAGGGCGAGCCGCAGCAGTTCCGCATCGGCCAGACGTTCGCTTCCGTCCTCGTTGCGCTCCTCCGACAGCGTCCCCCGCTCCATGCCCCTCACCCCGCTCGCGATGAAGACCGCGGCAGCCAGGGCGCCCGCCGTGTACCGCTCCTGGGGCACGTGGGGCAGGAACGCGCGCGCGTTCAAGTGGCAGCCCAATCCGCCTGCGGGTTTCACCACGGGGACGCCCCGTGCGTCGAGCTCGTCGACCATGAAGGCGATGAACTCCGGCCCGTGACGGATCATGTCGAAGTCCATCGTCTCCTCCAGTCCCACCGCCATCGCCTCGATCTCCCGCACCGACATGCCCCCGTAGGTCAGGAACCCCTCGAAGAGGGGGATCAACGGCTGCATGCGCTCTAACAGGGCCCGGTCGGCCGTCAGGATCGCCCCGCCGCGCGCGCACCCCAGCTTTCGGGCCGAGAAGTACACGATGTCGCAGAGGTCCGCGATGCGGCGCGTGATCTCGCGGATCGTGGCTCCGCGCTGGGCCGCCTCGCGCGTCTTGATGAAGTAGAGGTTGTCGGCCAGAAGCGAGGCGTCCAGGACCAGCGGGGCCCCATGCCGGCGGCAGATCTCCGAGGTTTTCTTCAGGTTCTCCAGCGACCAGGGCTGGCCGCCGATCAGGTTCGTCCCCGCCTCCATGCGCACGAACGGGACGTTGCCCGCCTCGCGTTCCAGCAGCGCGTCGAGGGCGGCCGTGTCCATGTTGCCCTTGAAGGGGTCGGTGCTGTCCAGGTTCAGCGCCTCGGGGAGAAACAGCTCGACGACGCTCCCGCCGTTGCGCTCGATATGGGCGCGGGTGGTCGTGAAGTGATAGTTCATCGGAACAACATTACCCTTCCCGACGAGGGCGCTGGCCAGGATGTTCTCCGCCGCCCGTCCCTGATGGACGGGGAGCAGGAACGGCTTGCCGAAGATATCCTGCGTCACCGCCCTCAGACGCTCGAAGCTCATGGACCCCGCGTAACTGTCGTCCGCCGTCATCATCGCCGCCAACTGGCGATCGCTCATGGCGTTGACGCCGCTGTCCGTCAGCATGTCCAGAAACACCTTGTCGTTCTTCAACAGGAATGTGTTGCTGCCCGCCTCCCGAATGGCCGCAAGCCGCTCCTCCACCGACACCAGCGTCAGCTTCTGGACGATGCGCACCTTGTGCATCTCGAGAGGAAACGCCGCACCACCAAAGAACTTTACCTGTCCGTCCAACTTAAAGACTCCCTTCATAACATGATTGTGAAGTAAAAGTTGAAATAAAAAAGGGCCCTTTACCCTTGAAACTGGTAAAGAGCCCTCTTGCGAACCTTTTCTGGATGCCCGTCCCACACGCACGAAAAACTACGGCTCCAGCCTCCTCGCAAAGGGCCTGGTTCCGTAGTAATAATACGAACCCGAAAGAACAAGGGACGAACCCATAACACGCAACATACGCTCAGCCTCCAGAATACGGTAGGACCACAATATCTATCCCATAACGTTATGTACAACGATACCACGGTGGAGGAAATCCGTCAAGGCCGTTTCTCGTCCGTGTCGTTTTCCCCGGATATAAAGGGGAAAGCGTTTGATCTTCCCTGCCAGCATAAGCTGGACCAAGATTGTCAATTTATACCAATTTGTTCTTAACAAGGATCTAACACGGTCTTGCCTCCCCTTTCATAAGTGAGACAGCAAATCTTTGAGTTACGCATCGATATAAGCAGGCTGCGTAAGGCTGTCGATATAAGATAATCAGAACTACCGGCTGAGCTGGTGGTTCTGATTATCGACTTCTTGCTTTTGTTAACACAACCTAAATGAACGACGGGACGGAATGTGGCCTCCGCGTCTCGTGACGTTCCGGAATGCTGTAGATCTGAGGGGATACGGCCACGAATATTCGGGTCATGAGGTCAGCGTCGTTGAAGACGGCCTTGAAGAGGGCTACCCTCAAGAGCTCCCCTGTATTCTCGCGATACGTCGCGAACGAGGACTGGCGCGTCACGAACAGCTCTTTCAAAACCTGGATCGCCGCGGAGCGATTGGGGAAAAGAAAGGGCATGGAATGCATCAACAGGACATTTTTCTTGACCCCATAGAACTCCCCCATGGCATCGTTGGCGTTGGTGAGGAGGATGTCGTCCAGATAACCGTTCAAGACCGTATCGGCATTTGCGGGCTGAGGCCTCATCAGGGGCTGCAGGGGAACCATACGCCCCAGCCCAAGGAAGGGCTGGGAGAAGATGAAATCCTGCTCCTGGCCGCTCACGCTGTGTTGGACGATGAGGTCCCGCTCCGGATCGATACGGCGGGGGATGCAGTAAAGGGCCGTGATAGCGTCCTCGGCGCCGAAGTGGACGGAGCAGGACATCTCCACCTCCAGGGCCTCGCCCGACTCCCCGACCAGGGTAGTCGGGGCCTGGAGCTGCCCAACCTTGGAGAGCATGTCCAGAAACCGCAGGGCAGCCTCCTCCCGATAAAAAAAGGACATAAAGCTCTTTCCCTTCAACGGAAAGTCGGTTACCCCCAAGCTGGGATCCCCTTGGCCGAACAGCTTCCACGCGGCTTTGCTCGCCTTATGGACGATCAGTTCCTGCCCCAGGTTTGCGAGGTGATCCTCCTTAAATGGCATTGGCGTCTCCTGCGAGCGGGGGCGAAACTCCAGCCACGGCTCCTGAGTCATGTCGACAAAGGCGTTGAAGGCAGTGATGTCCTTGGCCTGGAGCGAAAGGGCTATGTCGGTCGGCAACACGACGTGCAGATACGCCATGATGAATTCCTCCCCGTCGTAGATCAGGATATCCACGGTGGCGGAGATCGTTTTCAGGCTGCCCTGCGGGTCCGCAAATTGAAAGACGAACGGGGCCTTGTCGTCCCTGCTGCGTTTTGCCCTGAAATAAAGGTTCAACAGACCATGACGGATCGGGCGAGTCAGATGGGGAATGCGGAAAAAAGACTTGCCCTTGATGTTCTCGTCGAGGAAACCCAGCTCACGGACGAAAGCCGTGTTACAGGCAAGGATACGTCTCATCTTGGAGCTTATGACGAGGACAGGATCCGAAAGGCTGTCAATGATTGCCTGTGTCTCCCGGTTTATCTGCACGATGGCAACCTCCCGAACATAATCTCAATACCCTGCCGATATTTTACGCTGGAGGGCGGTAAAAGGCAATTCGCGTTTTTTCCATCAGGCACTGACTTTATGCCCGCTGGAACGGCGTCGGACGATCCTCGAGGATAGCCCCCCTGCCTTCCTTAACCTTTTCTGCCGAGAAACTGCATAATGATGCTCAACACCCTTTCCTTCCCCTCCGAATTGCGCTAATATGACTCATTGTAATCGAAAGTCCAGGGGAGGCATCGGCCTTTCCCGAATTTTCTCCAATGGGAACGAGGATGGTACCCCAATGGAAAGATCGAAGGAAAGATCGAACGAGAGATACGGGCTCGCAGATTTCGTCATCGGCGACGGACGCCTGACGGTCCTGGCGGGGCCCTGTTCGCTGGAGAGCCCGGAGCTGGGGCTCGAGGTCGCGCGGACGATGAAGGGCCTCTGCGAGGTCCGCGGGCTGCCCTACGTCTTCAAGGCGTCCTTCGACAAGGCGAACCGTACCTCCCTGCACTCCTGGCGCGGCCCCGGCCTGGAAAAGGGCCTGGAACAGCTCGCGCGGATCAGGGAGGTGGCGGGCGTCCCCGTGGTCACGGACATCCACGAGAGCTGGCAGGCGGAACCCGTCGGGCGCGTCGTGGACATCGTCCAGATCCCCGCATTCCTGTGTCGCCAGACCGACCTTCTCGTCGCCGCGGCCGCTACGGGGAAGATCGTCAACATCAAAAAGGCGCAGTTCCTGGCCCCGGAGGACATGGCCCACGCCGCCGCGAAGTGCCGGGAGGCGGGCAACGCCCGCGTCCTGCTGTGCGAGCGCGGGACGATGATGGGCTACCATCGCCTGGTCGTGGACATGACCGGGCTGGTCTCGATGCGGGCCCTGGGGTATCCCGTGGTGTTTGACGCCACGCACAGCGTCCAGCGCCCCGGAGGCCTCGGCGGCTCGAGCGGCGGGGACCGCACCCTGGCCCTTCCCCTCCCCCCGGCGGCGGCGGCCGTCGGGATCCTCGCGGTCTTCGTCGGAACCCAATCCTCCCCCCAGGACACCCCCAGCGACCGCCCCAACA
>CAUPUB010000007.1:0-38706 GCA_963514535.1 uncultured Fretibacterium sp. | reverse complement strand
GGTACCACCGGGGTGCTTCATGGATTAAATCAGCGTTTTCCTTGTTATATCATTGGGGTGAAGGGGGAAGCCGAATGAAAAGCCTGGATCGGTACAGGGGGTGCCTGCTCGGCGGCGCCGCAGGGGACGCCCTTGGGTATGCCGTGGAATTTCTAGACGCCGATTCCATCTTCCGCAGGTACGGAGGGGACGGCATTACCGAATATGCCCTTGTGAATGGGACGGCGCTCATCTCGGATGACACTCAGATGACGCTGTTCACGGCAAACGGCCTGCTCCTTGGGACCACAAGGGACAGGACTCGGGGGACCGTGGGGGGCTGCCTGGACGGTATCGCATTGTGCTGTGAGGAGTGGCTGCGCACGCAGACGGAGACGTATCCGGTGCGGGAAAGATATCCCTGCAGCTGGCTGATCAACGTTCCCGAACTGTTTGTGCGCCGCGCACCGGGAAATACCTGCCTGTCCGCGATCGCGTCGTTCCGCAGAGGGAGAAGGGGTACTATCGGAGAACCCATCAACAACAGCAAGGGATGCGGCGGGATCATGCGCGTTGCGCCCATCGGCCTGTATTTTGACGGGGAGCGGAATACGTCAGACGAGGTCGCCAGACTCGGCGCCGAGGCCGCCGCTTTGACGCACGGTCATGAGCTGGGGTATATCCCGGCGGCGGCGCTCGTCCATATTGTCCACACCGTCTCTCACAGCGAGGACCCCCTGCTGACCGATGCCGTCTGGAACGCGATGTCCGCCATGAGGCGCCTGTTTTCGGGGGCGGAGCATCTGGACGAGCTCGAGGCTCTGGTTCGGATGGCCGTCGAGCTCTCGCAGAGTGGCCTCGGCGATCTGGACGCCATTCGGATGCTCGGCGAGGGGTGGGTGGCGGAGGAGACCCTCGCCATCGCCGTCTACTGTGCGCTCAAATACGAGAACAATTTCGACCGGGCGTTGATTGCCGCTGTCAATCACGGCGGCGACAGCGATTCCACGGGAGCTGTCACTGGAAATATCTTGGGGGCCCACCTCGGCGCGAGGGCGATTCCCGAGAAATACCTCGCTTGCCTGGAGCTGAGGGACGTCATTTCGGAGATTGCGGACGACCTCTTCAAGGGATGCGGAATCTCCGGCTATGGCCCCTACAGGGACGAGCCTTGGGTGAGCAAGTACGTATTTATGACTTATGCCCCGACCGTCAGAGGGAAGGACTCCTTCCATGGGGCGGGGGACGGCGGGATCGCCCTTTCCTCGGAGTACGTCAGGCTGAGGGAGGACGTTGAGAAGCTGCGGGCGGAGTCGTTGGCCCTTCTGCTGGAGCGGGATGAACTGGTCCACGTGGTGTGCAGGAATATCGAGATGAGGTACATGCTCACGCTCGGCGGCCTGGAGTACAAGGTGTATGAACTGCGCTGCACGGTGCTGCGGCTCAAAAGAAAGATAGAGATGATCCAGGCGAGGCGGAACAGGCAGGAGAAAATAGTCCTCTCCGAGATCGAATCGGCCCTGGACGACGAATTTGACGCGTATCGGAGGAGGCTGGACGAGCAGATCGGCAGGATGAATGCCGCCCTCGAGAGGAACAGGGGAGAGCTTCTGTCGAAGGAGGACGCGAGGGAGCTGAAGAAGCTGTATCGTGCGATCGTGAAGGCGCTGCATCCGGACCTGCACCCCGATGCGGACCCTGAACAGGTCCGGCTTTTCCGTAACGCCGTATCTGCTTACGAAAATGGAGACCTGGACGGCCTGCGCCTGATAGGCGAGATGGTGTCCGCCCCGGTCCTGCCGGACCGTGATGAGGACGGACTCGTCGTGCTGGCGAAGGAGAGGGAAAGGCTGATGGAGCTTTTGGGGGCCGTCCGGGAGGAAATCGAGGGGATCAAGGATGAGTACCCCTATATCTTGAAATCGATCGTAGAGAGCCCGGAGAGGACGGCGGCAAAGAGGGCCGAGCTGGAGAGGGATGCAGCGCGCCTGCGGGAGACGCACGTCCTCTATCAAAATAGGCTCGCCGGGCTTCTCCGGCTTGCCGGAATCGATAGCGGGCCCGGAGAGACGAACCTGGAAGAACATTGAGGTGAGGCAATGAGCGGCCTGGTAAAAAGTGAAAGAAACGATCTGATCGGCCTGCTGCATGGGAAGGGCGGCGGGCTCCTTGTACCCCAGCCTTTTGAAAGGGACATCTTTCTCTTCGACACCCATGTGGCGGGGACGTCCTTTATCGAGGGCATCGAGGAGCTCGCCGGGCACCTGGACATTGACGATGAGCTCGACTTCTTCCGGGAGCCGGACAACCCCCACGACGAGCGGGCCATCGTCGTCAGGACCCGGAGCGGTGCGAAGATAGGCTATATCCCAAGGGACGACAACGTGATCTTTTCCCGCCTCATGGATGCAGGGAAGTTGCTCTTCGGCAGTATATCCGCCAAGGAGATGCGGGGCACCTGGCTGAAGTTGAGCATCAAGGTCTATCTGCGCGAATGAGGTGGGCAAGCCTTATACCAATTCGCGTCTAAAGGGCAAGAAAGGCCCCCCTGATAAAAGGCCCCTGGTGAAGAATCTGATGAAGCCCCTAAGCTCACGCAAATCTTTGATTTGCGTGAGCTTAGGGGCTTCATCAGGGGAGGCAAGACCACGTTACATCTTTGTTAAGAGCGAATTTGTTAAGAGCGAATTGGTATCACTTGCTGAACAGAGATTTGGAAATTTGTTTGATCTGTTCGGATAACGCTGTGAGCTCTTCTACCGTAGCATTAATGTTTTCCATACCGCTACTCTGATCCGACACCCTCGTGTTGATCTCAACGATCTTGTCCAGAACATCATGGATCGAACTGCTCATATTGTTGAGGTTCCGCGAAATCTTCTGGCTGGTTTCATTCGTCTCGAGCGAAAGCTTACGAACCTCCTCCGCGACCACGGCGAAGCCGCGCCCCCCATCTCCTGCACGTGCCGCCTCGATCGAGGCATTGAGCGACAGAAGATTCGTCTGCCCCGCGACGCCTTGAATGATATCAATGATGTCCAGCGCCTCATCTACAGCTTCCTTGAGGAGCGCTGCCTCTTGAGAAATTTCTTCCTGTGCGACCGAGACCTCCTGCATCTGCATGGTCGCATGGTCGATCTTATTCGCAATATTGGCCAGCCCCTGATTGAGCTCCGAAAGATGCCCGCCCATCTTTGTCTCAAAAATTTCACGGTTGTGCTTGCTCTCGGTAATATCCAGGATCGAGCCTGCCACGATAATAGGCGTCCCGTCCTCCTTGCGCACCGTCTTGCCAACGGCGTGAAACCACCGCCATTCTCCGTCTCTGTGCCGCAGACGGTATTCCAGATCGAACGGTGTCCTATCCGTATAATCGTTGACATGCCTTGAAAACGCATCCCACACCTGCGGCTTATCCTCAGGATGCAGATTGTTCGTCCAGGAATCCAGAAGGTTCGGGAAGTCCTGTTTGTCCCGGTACCCCAGAAGTTGGCGGAACTGGTCTGAGAACCAGACCGGATTTTTGGGATTGGCAAGATCTCCTTCAACGATCTCCATGCTCCAGGAGCCTTCCGCAAGCGTCGAATCAATCGTCTGGCTTCGAAGCTTGGAAACACTGAGTTCCTCCGCAGTATTCCTCTGTTCCGTAATGTCAATGAAAATACCGATGAAGAGCTCCGGCAATCCCGTTGCCGAACGCGACACCTCACCAGCAGCCCGAAACCAGCGCCATTCCCCGCTTCGAGTTTCCAGACGGTATTCCACATCGTACTTCGTACGATTTGACTTATCCGCCAGAGTTTTTCCAAAGAGGCTCAGTGTCTTCTCCTTATCCTCCGGGTGGAGCTTATCCGCCCAAGCCTCCGTCGTATCAGGGAAATCGCTGGTATCGCGATAGCCGATCATCTTGCGGAATTCATCGCTCCAGCGTACCCCCATAATCTCTCCCCGATCATCGAAGAAGAAATACCACATCCCCGATTTGATGATCTGATTTACGAGCAGCAGCTTATCCTCCTCCATCCGCACCAGGCGCTCCGCTTCCTGGAACCGCGCGTTCATGAGCTCCACCAAAGGCTGTGCATCCAGGGGAAACGCCCCCTGATCCAGCATCAAATCCTTCACTGTTTGCACATTTTTGGGGGTGTCCTGCGCAGACAATAGCTGCACAACCTTTCCTAAAACATCCTCTTTTTTCCTGAACATACTATTCCTCCCCTGGCTATCAAAACGTGAACGTATTATTATACATGGCGCCCACCCCACACGGAAGCCGCCCTTCCCTTATCAATACGAAGTGTCGATACAAAGAGTTTAGACTTGCGATCCAAATGATGCAACAGTGGGGGGAAGAAGAGATAAGAAGGTCCACACGTGGCAGTTATTCGCCAGGCCGGGATCAGGAGAGGAAAAGAAACGAGCATACTGCCTCGGCAAGGCGGCGTAGCTCTCCCTCGTTTTGTCGAAGCTGCTCACACGTCCACGGGCTTTCGGGAGCATCGCGGGTGTTGTCATAACAACTTTGAGCCATTTGTTGCCCGATGAGCTCAAAATGTCCGTATCCCAGCTCCTTTTTGACATTTTCCGCTTCATCCCCGCAGCAGAGGAGGAAGACCCGCTCCCGTATGTCCTTGGAAATAGCGTTTGTGACCTCTTGGGCGCGGTTGGGGCTGCCGTCGAGATCGAGCAACATCAGGACGTGGCGCTTGGGATATTGTCTGAGACCCTTTTCGTAGTTCTGGGTGAAGGATTGTCGTAATTTCAGCCATCCGCCAGCTGGTTTCTCCACGTGTATTTTCTTGTTGGCCACCGCAAAGTGACCGACGAAACCGTTTGCGATATCCCGATAGGCATCGTCCTCCGGGATGATTAAGAGGTGCAGATTGTGTCTGTTGAGGGCCATTATAGGATTCCCCTAATCCAGTTCATTGCGATACAGTTTTTGGGTGACGGACTCCGTGCTGTCGAGAAGTTCGTTTATGGGGCGCAGCTCCACCGGGGAAGCGTGATTTTTGCGGCGGAGCAGCAACGTGTTTTCGTGAGAAAAACAGTTGATGGTCCCCTCATGATGCGACGTCATCCATATCTGACTGCCATTGTTAAAGTTTTTGCGAAGGAAGCGAATGAAATGCTCCACTTCCGAGAGAGCCAGGTAGTTATCCGGCTCGTCCCAGAAAACGAAAAAATCGCCGTATGACCTCTGGGCAGGCAACATCACAGCGCCTAGGAACATGCACTTTTCTCCATCGGAAAGTTGTTGAAAGTTCGTCGTGAAGCTGGAGTCCTCGTTGCCGAAACGAACCTGAAGGACCCGTGTGTCATCCGTGATTTGTTTGTTGCTGAATTCCCTCAGATCGGGCATGATCTCCTTGAGAAAGTTGTGGATTGACTCATAGGATGCGGGATGAGAGGTGAGCAGCTCCAGCAGGTAATCGGCGAAGTTATCGCAGGAAAGGGACAATGGCCCGGAGCTGCCGTGGGACTCTCCTCCCATCAGCTGAGGGATAGGAGACAAAATATACATACGCCGCAGCCAATTGCGGAACACCTGCAGGGGGCCGCCTTGTCTTTCGAGGATCAGAGGCAGTGCTGCGTTGTGCCAGTCCAAACTGAAGGAGGTCTTCTGATAAGGATAGGAAACTTCTGCCTTTTTACGGGTATAAACAGGGACATTGTCGACAGAAAAGTCTTCCTCGACAACACGTAATTCCCTGGACGTTTCGGGCTTGTCCAAAGCAAGACTGTATCTGCATATTTTTGAATCGATGGAGGTCTCCAACTCCAACTGTATGATCTCGTTGGTGCGTCCCAGCGTGAAATCGTCCTGGGTTACCAGAGAAGCGACCCGAGACGTCCCTGTGCCCAACCTTTGAAAAAGGCTAAAAACCTTGGCGATCGTGGATTTGCCGACTCCATTTTTTCCGATCAAAAGCAAAGACGTCTGTTTTTCAGGCTTGATCTCGAAATTTTGTAAACAGCGAAAGTTATGGATGTACAGACGTTGTAACATGGCGCACCTCCAGCGCTATCGTTCGTTTTCAATGGGGCGGGCCATCCGGCCCGCCCCCGTCACGAGGCCAATTATTTTCCGTCCTTCGCTACGAACTCCGGCACCGCCTCCGGCGCCAGGGATGCCTGGGAGCCGTCGGCCATGTTCTTGACGGTCACGAGGCCCTTTTCCATCTCCTCGGGGCCAATGATGCAGGTCCACATAGCATGCGACGCGTCCGCGCTCTTCATCTGGGCCTTGAAGCCGCGCGACGCGGTGTCCTGTTCCACGGCGACCCCGTGGCGCCGCAACCGGTGCGTCAGGACCTGCGCCGCGCTCCGCGCCTCGTCGGAGAGGGCCGCGACGTAGACCCTCACCGCCGGGGCCCGGCCGAAGGAACAGCCCTGCTCCTCCATGACGAGGACGATGCGGTCGAGCCCGCCCGCGAAGCCGACGCCGGGCAGGTGCGGTCCTCCGATGGCCTCGGACAGGTTGTCGTAGCGTCCGCCCCCGCAGACGGCGTTCTGGGCCCCGAGATCGCCGGAGAGCATCTCGTAGGCCGTCTTGGTGTAGTAGTCCAGCCCGCGCACCAGCCTTTTGTCCAGGCGGTAGGAGAGGTCCAGCCGCTCCAATCCGGCCCGGACCTCCTCGAAATGGTCCCGGCACTCCGGACAGAGGTGGTCGTAGATGGCCGGAGCGGCGTCCGCCGCGGCCCCGCAGGAGGGATTCTTGCAGTCCAGGATGCGCAGGGGATTGCGCTCCAGGCGTCCCAGGCAGGTCTCGCAGAGCTCGCCCCTGCGGGCCTCGAAGTGGGCCAGCAGCGCCTGGCGGTAGACGGGACGGCAGACGGGACAGCCGACGGAGTTCAGGACGACCTCCAGGTTCCTCAGGCCGAGGCGCCGGAAGATCTCCGCGGAGAGGTCGATGACCTCGACGTCCGCCCCCGCTCCGGACACCCCCAGGCACTCCATGTCGATCTGATGAAACTGACGATAGCGCCCCTTCTGGGGGCGCTCGTAGCGGAACATGGGGCCCCAGCACCAGAGCTTGGCGGAGGCCCCCTGGGCGCACAGCCCGTTCTCCAGCGCAGCGCGCACCATCCCCGCCGTGGCCTCCGGACGCAGCGTCACACTGCGCCCGCCCCGGTCCGAAAAGGTGTACATCTCCTTCTCCACGATGTCCGTGGTCTCGCCGACCCCGCGGGAGAAGAGCTCCGTGTGCTCGAAGAGGGGCAGGTGCACCTCGGAGCAGCCGAAGTCCGCCATCGCCTCGGCCGTCGTCCTCACCACATAGGCCCATTTCCACGATTCTCCGGGCAGGATGTCCCGAACGCCCCTCGGCGCCTTGATGTCCATATCGATCGACCCCATTTCCGAAATCTGTGCCAGGAGTATACCATCATTATCATTCATTATCATTGACCGTTTAGGTAGTTGCCCGTTCGGGGCGTGGAACTTCACGGTCCCTCCCTCGGAACGGCCCGAAGCGTCCCCGGGTTCGTGTAGGTGACCAGGGCCACCGTCCCGGGCACGGAACGGACGTAGCGACGTTCCGTGTAGTCCACCGGGACGGAGCCGGAGCCCCTGCCCCTCGAATGGGCCGCGGCGAGCGAGGCCGCGAACTCCAGAACGTCCCGGCGCTCCGTCTCCAGCTCCTCCCGCCCGCGGGCGCCGCGGATGACGACGTGCGCCCCCGGCAGGTCGTGGGCGTGGAGCCAGAGGTCGTCCCCCCGGGCCTGCCTGAAGGTGACAAAGCGGTTGCCCCGCGCCGACAGCCCCACGAGGACGGTCAGCCCGTCCCGCTCGTAGACCAGATGGGGAGGGAGCCCCTTCTTCTCCCGGACCTTCCCCCTTGGGGCCGGAGCCCCCCTTCCCGCCCCCTCCGAGGCCAGCCACTCCTCGACGTCCCGGACGGCCTCCTCGAACTTCTCGGGGTCGTCGATGGCCTCCAGGAGGTCCCTCTGCTCGGCGAGCTCCTCGATGGCGTTCTCCAGCTCCGCGATGCTCCGCCGGATCGACTCGGGGTCCACCTTTGCCTTGCGGTATCTCCTGAAGTAGCGTTCGGCGTTGTGCGAGGGGGAAAGACGGGGGTCGAGCGCGATTTCGAGTGCGTTGCCCTCCCAGTCGGTCAGGGTTACGGACTCCGCGCGCTGCGGGATGTCCCCGAGGTGCGACAGGATCAGCTCTCCCCTGAGCCGCAGCGTCTCGGCCTCGGCGCAGTTTCCCAGCTGCTTCCGAAGGCCATCCCTGTGTCGTTCCCGCGCCTTTGCGGCTCGCCTCAGGCGGACGTCCAGCTCGCGGAGGAGGCGCTCCCTGCTCCTCGAGAGCATCGGGCGGAGGACGCCCGATGCGGCGGCGGCGAGCGCGTCGGACCCCAGGGGCTCCGCCTCCGGGAAGAGGATGGGGAAGCGCGTGAGGTACCCCCTGGAGGAGCGCTGGCAGGGGAGGATGGCGTCGGAGCCCACGTCCCGGACGGCCAGGAGCCAGTCCTCAGGGGACCTCTCCTCCCAGTGGGCCCGGATGAACTGCGACAGGGGGCGTCCGATGCCGGCGACGTTCGCGGCGCCGTCGCGGTCCAGGGCGGAGAGGTCCTCGGGGAGGGGGCCCGCGAAGGCCGGGGGCGGGACGTAGGGATGGCCGGGAAGGAGCGTCCGGTAGGGGTTCCGGTCCGGGGCCTCGTGACGGGCCAGCTCCTTGATGCGGCGGTCCGCTCCGAGGAGGATGAGGTTCCCCAGGGGTTCCGTGGCCTCGAGGACCAGGAAATAGCGTACCTCGGCCCCGGCCGCCACGCGGCGCCTTGCCTCGAACTCCAGGATGCGGTCGTGGCCGATCTGCCGGACGGCGATGAGGTCTCCCTTAAGGAAGCGGCTCCGGAGCGCCTCTACGAGGGGCGTCCTGGCCGGGGCGCCCTTCCGGAGCGCCGAGACCGAGCCGCCGTCGGCCAGGCAGCAGCCTCCGGTCCCGGAGCCCCACGAGAACAGGAGCCACAGGTCGTCATAGCCCAGTTTCAGGGCGACCCAGGAGTCCCCGCCCTCAGCCTTGTGGATGCGCCAGGGCAGCCGGACGGACAGGGCAGCCCGAAGCCCGCGGACGAACTCGGGGCCCAGCGTCATGGCCGCAGGGCCTCGGGGCCGTCGAGATCGGGGGATTCGTCTTGCAAGCGGGGATCGTTCATCTTGTGCCTCCGTCCGTGACTCTATCGGTCTCGTCATCTGTGTCTTCATCATATATCTTCATCCATGTCTTCCTGGCGGTATCCTTTGCCGGGCAGGATATGACGGCGACAATCATAACATTTTTCGTTTCGGATATCCCCGAGGAGCCCAATTCATGGTATCCTTATAAGAGCTTTCGGGTAAAAATACGTTATACTTATGGGTGTCGATACGGCAGAGGCCCCTTGAATCAGGCGGGGGCTTTTGTGGAGGTTTCGACATGTAAAAACAAGTTGTGGTATAAGAACATTTGATGTTCCTCGATCGTGTTCCCGTGCGGGTGTGTTTGTGCCGGCGCGGGAATGGGGCCAGATTCCTTATTTGGGAGGGGCTTTATTTTGGACCGCTTGATGCTTGACATGACTCGATTGGCGATTCGGAAAGCGGAGAATACCGCGGCGGCGGGCACGGTGCGTGCCGGAGAGGGAGGGGAACCCGAACGATCGGCTGCCGCCGGTTTGTCCTTCGAGGAGCTGCTTTCCTCATCTATGAAGGAGGTTAACACCCTCCAACTCGAGGCCGACGACAAGATGCGCAGGCTCGCGACGGGGGACGTCGAGGATATCTCCGAGGTCGTCATGGCCTCATCCCGGGCGGAGGTTGCCTTGAAGCTGATGATGGAGCTGCGCAACAAGCTCGTGGATGCCTATCAGGCTTTGTCGCGCATCGCCGGCTGATCTCTGAGGAACGATGGATAGCCTCAAACGCTGGTTCGCGGCCTTTCTTCTCTTCTGGGCCTCGCTGAAGCTGTGGCAGCGTATCTCCCTGTTCCTTGCGGCATTTTTGGTCGTTGCCGCAATTCTTCTTCTTGTCCTCTGGGGGGGGAGAACGTCCTACGAACCCCTCTTCGCCGGGCTGGAGGTGGAGGATCAGGCCGCGATCGTCTCATACTTGCGCGAAAACAATATTCCCTATCGTCTGGACCCATCGGCCAACGCCATCCTCATGCCCAGGGGCCAGGTTTACGAGACACGGCTCTCCCTCGCCCAGGAGGGGTTGCCCAGGGGCGGAAGCAAGGGGTTCGAGCTCTTCGACAACACCTCGATGGGGCTCAGTGAATTCCAGCAGCGCATCACCTACGTCAGGGCCGTCGAGGGGGAGCTGGAGCGCACCATCACGCAGATGGATACCGTCGATACCGCCAGGGTCAGCGTCGTCATCCCGGAGCAGCGCCTGTTCCTCGAGCAGCAGAAGCCCTCGACCGCGTCGGTGTTGCTGCGGCTGCGTCCGGGGACGACCCTGGGGCAGGATCAGGTCAAGTCGATCATCCACCTGGTCTCCCATAGCGTGGATGGCCTCCAGCCGGAGGATGTCACCGTCGTCGATACGGGGGGGCGCATCCTCTCGGATATGGTCGCCGATTCCATGATTATCTACCCGCACGATGGGCGCAGCACCGTGACCTCGGTCCAGCGGGAGCTGGAGCGTCAGCGCGAGCGCGAGCTCGAGTCGAAGGCGCGCCTGATGCTCGAACAGGTGTTCGGCCCCGGTAAGGTTGTCGTGAGGGTCAAGGTTGACCTCGATTTCGACAAACGCTCGCGTTCCTTCGTCGAGTACACGCCCAACCCCGAGACGGGGCAGGGGGTCCCGCGGAGCAATCAGCGGGAGGAGGAGAGCTATACCGGGCAGGGGCAGCCGACGGGGAGCAACCCCGGGACCACGACCAATATCCCCGGCTATGCGATCAACACCCAGAACGTGAACAGCGAGTACAACAAGGCGACCTCGACGACCAACTACGAGATCACCACGCGCAAGAGCGACGAGGTGGTCACGCCCGGAGGGGTCCGGCGCCTGACGGCCTCGGTCCTGGTGGATGGGGACCTGGACGAGACCAGGATCGGAGAGCTGCGGGAGGTTGTCTCCTCCGCTATTGGGTACAGCGAGGCGCGGGGCGACAGTCTGGTCGTCAAGGGGATGAAGTTCTCAACGGCGTTCGCCGATTCCCTCGCCGAGGAACTGCGGCAGGAACGGATGTCGCGCATCATCATGGGCGTGGTCATCGCCCTGGTCATGTTGCTTCTGGCTGCGGGCGCCGCCGCCTGGTGGGTCCGTCGCCGGAGGGCCCGTATGGCGGTGGTCATCTCGGAGGATGAGGGCGGCAAGCATGTGCCCACGATCCAGGAGATGCTGACCTCCCCCGACCTCCTGGCGTTCCAGGGAGAGCTGGCCGTGCTGGAGGAGCAGCTGAAGGTCTACGCCAAAAACAACCCCGGAGAAGTGGCCAACCTCGTCAACGAGTGGCTCTCCTCCGACAGTTAGCCGAGATGTAGGTAAAGGAGCCCGTTCATGGCTAAGTCGAACAGCTCGATATCCAACAGGGAGAAGATTGCGGTCCTCATGGTGGCCCTGGGAAACGACATCGCCGCCGAGGTCTATAAGAAACTGGACGATACCGCTATCGAACTGATCACGCTCGAGGTGGCCAACCTGCGCAAGGTGACGCCCGAGCTCAAGCTCGAGGTCCTGAAGGAGGCGCAGGAGGTCCTGATGGCCCGGGAGTTCATGGCCCGTGGCGGGGGGGATTATGCGCGCGATGTTCTGGAGCGTGCCCTGGGGCCGGAGAGGGCCCAGAACCTTCTGGCTCGGATCACGGCGAGCCTCCAGGTCCGGCCGTTCGATTTCATGCGCCACACCGACCCACAGCAGGTCCTGGGCTTTATCCAGGGTGAGCACCCTCAGACGATCGCCCTGATCCTGTCGTACCTGGAGGCGCCTCAGGCCGCCATGATCCTCAGCGGCCTGCCCGCGGTCATGCAGGCCGAGGTGGCCAAGCGCATCGCCCGGATGGACCGCATTACGCCCGAGGTGCTTCGGGAGGTGGAACGGGTGCTGGAGCGCAAGCTGAGCACGGTCATGGGGCAGGACTTCACGATGGCCGGAGGCATCGATGCGGTGGTCGCTATCGTGAACAGCGCCGACCGGACCACGGAGCGCAACATCATGGAACATCTGGAGGAGAACGACCCCGAACTGGCGGAGGAGATCAAGAAGCGCCTCTTCGTCTTCGAGGACATCATCCGTCTGGACGACCGCTCGCTGCAGCGCGTCCTGCGCGAGGTCGACATGAAGGAGCTGGGGCTGGCCCTCAAGGGGGCGACCGAGGATCTTCGGACGAAGTTCTTCAAGAACATGTCCAAGCGCGCGGCGGAGATGCTGCAGGAGGATATGGACTACATGGGCCCGGTCCGCGTCAAGGACGTGGAGGAGTCCCAGCAGAAGGTCGTCAACATCGTCAGGGGCCTGGAGGAGCAGGGCGAGATCGTCATAGCCTCGGGCGGAGAGGACGAGCTCGTTGTCTAGCGTTCGCCAGAAGGTCCTGCGCACGGTTCGTCTGCTGCCTGAGGCCGTCAAGATCGGAATGGAGTCCGAGGCTGCTCTTTCCCTGCCTGCTCTTCCCCTGGAGCGAGGGGAGGAGCAGCGTTCCAATGAGGGGGAGGCTGTCCTGGAGGCCCCGACTCCGAGGGAACGGGACGAGAACGAGGAGCTTCGGGAGCAGATCGGGGACCTGCGCCGGCGTCTGGACGACGCGGAGCGGCGCAATGTGGACCTGTCCCGGGAGAAGACGGAGCTGGAGGCGGAGGCGGAACGTCTCCGCCTGGATTATGCCGAGAGGGAGCGGGCTCTGGAGTCGCGCGTGCAGGGCGAGGAGGAACGCGCACGAGAGGAGGGGCGCCTCCAAGGCGAGGCCGAGGGACGGGAGTCCGGCCACGCCGAGGGGCTCAGGACGGCCAGGGTCGAGGTGGAGGCCCTGTACCTCAAGAAGCTGGGGGGGCTGGTCTCCCTGCTGGAGTCCATCGCAGCCCGCCTGGAGAAGGATTTTTCCGAGCTGGTTGCGCTGAACCAGCCACGAATGCTGCGGCTCTGGTTCGATATGTTGGGGCGTATGTTGAAGCGAGAGGTCGAGCTGGAGCCGGACGCCGTTTTGCCCGTGCTTGCCGACGTCCTGACGCGCCTCAGCGACAAGAACAGCGTGGTGATCTACGTCTCGCCCGAGGATATCGCCCTCCTCCAGAACAGCCTGGATCAGGAGTTCGAGGAGGTGCTGCGCGGCGTGCGTCACCTGGAGTTGAAGCCGGATGCCAGCGTGGACCGCGGCAGCTGCATTGTGGAGACGGGGCTTGGAGTTTATGACGCGCGCTGGCGTACTCAGATCGAGCAGATCGAGTCCTCGATCGAGAAGCTGTTCCAGAAGCTGGGCAAGCCGGCTAGAATGCCCTCGGCCCATCGAGAGACGGAAGGGGAAGCGGAGGGCGGAAGGGCTGTGGAGTCCTCCTTGCAGTCGGCGGGGGCTCGGAAGCAGAGGCCCGGGGCTCGAAGGCCCGCGGCCGATGACGTATTGGGCATGGCATCGGATAAGGCGCCGGACGAGGGGGCCCCGGAGTGACGCAGCCGGGCCTGTTCTCCATCCTGGAGGCGGAGCTGGAGCAGCTTCCCCTGGTCAAGATCAACGGAAGGGTCGCACAGGTCGTGGGGCTGGTCGCGGAGTCCCAGGGGCCGGATGTCCGCGTGGGGGACCTCTGCCGCATCTGTTTCCGGGACGGCTCGCACGGCCTGGATGCGGAGGTCGTCGGGTTCCGTGACGACCGGGTGCTCTTGATGCCCCTGGGGGACCTGCGCGAGGTCGGGCCGGGCTGTGATGTGATCTCGACGAACCATCCCCTGGAGGTTGGGGTCGGTGAGGCCCTGCTGGGTCGCATCCTGGATGGTCTGGGGGAGCCCATGGACGACAGGGGGCCCCTGGCGGCCACGGATTTTTATCCCCTGTACGCGGTACCGCCGCACCCTCTGAGGCGTCAGATGGTGGAGCGTCCCCTGTCCGTGGGGGTGCGCGTCGTCGATGGGATGCTGACCCTCGGGACGGGGCAGAGGATTGGGATCTTCGCGGGGTCCGGGGTTGGCAAGAGCACGCTCTTGGGGATGATGGCCCGGTACACCACGGCGGACGTCAACGTCATCTCCCTGGTGGGGGAGCGCGGACGCGAGGTGCGGGAGTTCATCGAACGGGACCTGGGGCCGGAGGGCCTCGCGCGCTCCGTTCTGATTATCGCGACCTCGGACCAGCCGCCCTTGATCCGTCTTAAGGCGGCGCTGACCGCGACCGCCGTTGCGGAGTACTTCCGGGACCAGGGCAGGGATGTCCTGTTGATGATGGACTCGGTGACCCGCGTCGCCCGGGCGCAGAGGGAGATTGGCCTGGCGATCGGAGAGCCCCCGGCCACGCGGGGCTACACGCCCTCGGTGTTCGAGATGCTGCCCCGCCTGCTGGAGCGGGCCGGGGCGGGCGAGAGGGGCAGCATCACCGGCATCTACACCGTGCTGGTCGAGGGCGACGATATGAACGAGCCCGTTGCGGACACGGTGAGGGGTGTTCTGGACGGGCATATCGTTCTGTCCCGCAAGATCGCGTCGCGTAACTTCTATCCGGCCGTCAGTGTGCTGGAGAGCGTCAGTCGCGTCATGCCGGCCATCGTCTCCCCGGAGCACCTGGCGGCCGCCGGACGCATCCGGGACCTGATGGCCACCTATGCGGAGTCCGAGGACCTGATCAACATCGGGGCCTACAAGGCGGGGTCCAACGCGCGGGTGGACTGGGCGCTCTCGCACCTGGACAGCGTGCGCGGTTTTCTGGAGCAGCGCGTGGACGAGAGTTCCTCGTTCGAGGAGACGGATAAGCGGATGCTCGCCCTGGCCCCGCAGCCGTGATTCCAATTCTCAACCACCCGTATACGAAGAATATGGAAAATATGAAATAAGACGTTTTTCATTCTGGAGGTCTGGACGCCGTGCATCAGCGTATTCGAAGGTTCAACCGTATCCTGAAGTTGAGGGAGGACAACAGGCGATCCGAGCAGACCCTTCTGGCGGAGGAGCGCCGGGAGGAGAAGGACGTCCTGGACCGGCTCTTCTCCCTGGAGGGGGAGAAGTCGAAGGCCGTGGAGGATTTCTGCGGTTGCGGCGGGAGCGGGAGCACGGCGTCCTGTTCGGAGCTCTGGTTTCGCCGGCAGTTTATCGATTCGATCGAGGATCGTATCCATGAGGGCCGGGACTCCCTGCAGGATGTTCGTCAGAGGATCGCAGGGACGGAGGCGCGTTTGGTGGAGCGCCATCGGGACGTCCGCGTCATGGAGACCTATGTCGATCGGCTCAGGGCCGTCGATTTTCAAAACCGAATGGAGGCCGAACAGCTTGAGCTGGACGACGTGGCCATGGTGCGCTATTCGCGGATGAAAAAAGGAGCCGAGGCATGATACCGGATATGATGAACATGAACCGGGCGCTGGGGCGCATCGATGAGATCCTGCAGAGGTGCGCTCCCTGGATGGAGAAAAGGGCCTCCGGGACGGAGCGCTTCGTCGATGTTCTGGACGAGGCCGTTAAAAAGGCCGGGACGCCTGTGGAACGATCCCTTGATGGGCTTCGTGGGCTGGCCGGGCGCTATGCGGAGGACTACAACATCGACGAGGAGCTTATCCGTGCCGTCATCCAGGTGGAGTCGGGCTGGAATCCCGAGGCGGTTTCCGCGAAGGGAGCCCGTGGCCTGATGCAGCTCATGCCAGGGACGGCGGAGATGCTGGGTGTCGGGGATCCCTTCGACCCGGAACAGAATATCGAGGGTGGGGTAAAATACCTCTCCAGTTTGACCGATAAATACAATGGGGACGTTGAAAAAGCCCTGGCGGCTTACAATGCGGGGCCGAACCGGGTCGATGCGGGGCAGGTTCCCGAGGCGGCCTCCCGTTACGTCAGGAACGTCATGGCCCTCTACCGCCGCTACAGGGAGGAAGATTAGAGATGGCCGAGGAACGTGTGGCGGACAGCGCCAGGGAGTCTCAGGCGGAACAGGCGTTGGCTGCGGCCTCTAAAAAAAAGAAGAGGAAACGCAGCAAGCTGGGTCTGTTGTTCTTGTCCCTTATCCTGGCCCTGGGGGCCGCGGTGGGCCTTCACTTCAGTGGGATCTGGGACGGCCGTCCCCTTCTCTGGAGTGTGGTCCCGAAGATCCCTTATGTAGGGCCTTCCCTGGTGCAGATCTTCGAGGTCCCCGAGCGGTACTCCCTGACGGCGGAGGAACGACGCCAGCTTGAGCTCGAGGAGTGGCAGCAGCGCCTTGACGAGCAGGAACGTGGCGTTCTGAGCACGAAGGCCGGGCTGGACGCCCTCTCGGACGATCTCGGCAGGCTTGCGATGGCCCTGGACGAGCAGGAGCGCCTGCTGCTGGAGGCGAGCGCCGACAGATCGGGGAGCGAGGCGACTGAGGACGAAAAACGTCTGATCGACCAGGTGGCCAAGACCTATCAGGATATGTCTGCGCGCAATGCGGCGCAGATCGTGGAGCAGCTCCGGGAGGGGCTCGCGGTGAACCTGCTGAAAAAACTGCCGGTTGACGCCCGTGCCTCGATCCTGGGCAAAATGAAGCCCCAGAGGGCCGCGCGGCTTACGGAATTAATGTCCGGCCAGGGGCGGTAGGTTAAAAGCGACAAACAGTGAGGAAAAGATTTTAACCACGAAGCCCCCCTGATGAAACCTCTAAGCGACCCGCTCAACTCGCTTCTGCTCGTTGGCGGTCTGCTTATGTGGTACCCCAGCTTGCCTGTTTTGAGGATGGTACTTGCCGGGGCCGCCGCTATCGGGATAGCGGCGTGGGGGGTTGGGGGCGAAGCCCCCATATCAATTTGTTAGGGAAGCGCTGGGTATTTTTGCATATAGATGTTTTGCATCATATTTACCCTTAAAAACATGCATTTTTGTTTTAATCAGCGCTTCCTGAGAGAAAGGACGTGGGGACGGTGGCGTTTCCTTCCGTACAGGTGAGTACCCCCGGGCAGGGGTTTGGAGGCGGGGTGAAGGGGGGGAAGAAGGGCTTGGGCGAGCCCGCGGACTCGCAGCTCTTCTCCAGTTTGATGGCCCAATACGCCTCCGTCCCGGGGACGGAAAAGAAGGCGGACCCTCCTGCGCTGGAGAGGGCCCTGACGGCCTTGAAGGGCGGGCTTTCCCAACTTTCTCCCGAGGCGCGGGAGCTTCTCGCGTCTTTGAAGGAGGGGCTGCAGCGCGAGGCGCCCGGGGCCCTTCCTCTGATGAAGGAGGCCGCGGAGGAGGCGTTGAACGCTATCCCTGAGGAGGGCCTCCGGCGTCTGGAGGCCCTTTTGTTTCGTGCGGCAAATCGTCTTGGAACGGAGGGCACGTTGGCCGAGGCGGAGGCACAGGAGGCCGGCGCGGCGGAAGGGGGCTCGTTTGGGGCCTCCTTGCTCTCCTCCCTGGCCATGCGGATCGGGGACCCTGGACCGGACGCGGAGGGTGGCGGCGTGGCCGATGAGGGCGGAGTTCCTGCAGCCTCGGCTGCAGATGGTGACCCCTCGGATCTGGACCTCCGGGAGGGAGGCAGTGCACCGCTCTCTCCCTCCGTTCTCGCGGAGGCCGTCGCCCTCCAACAGGGGGCGATGTCTAATGTCTCGGGGGGTCGGTCTGGACTGGAGGAGGTTCCCGCCGCCAGGAACCAAGGCGTCGATTCCAGGTCCATCGCACTTTCGCCCGACCGCCCCGAGCGGGCTGGCGAACTACTTTCCTTGGGGGAGGAGCCCTTGCTTTCGAGGCTTCCCGGATCCAGTCGAGAGATGGGGAGAAAGGTCTCCGTCCCCGCGGAGGAGAACGAGACCGGGGAGCAGGCCACGTCCGCCTCGGAGGGGGAGGAGGGGCCCGGCGCCGGGTCGACCCTGAGATCTCCCCACGAGGGAACCGGGCGGGAGGGGAGTCGGGAATCCGGCGGAGACGCCTCCCGGAGGCGTTCCCGTGGGGCGGAGGCGGCCCGGAACCACAGCTCCGAGGAGCTTCCTCGGACTGCGGAGAGGACGGAATCCCGGCCGGACTTCCAGTCCTTTTTTGACGGTATCCTGGCGAACCGTCGTTCTGCCCAGCTCCCGGCGGCTCCATTGGAGCTAAGCCGAGGGGCGCAGCAGAGCGAGGTCCTGCGCGAGGGGTTGGAGAACGTGGTGCGATTCGTCCGCGCAAACGGAGGGCATCGTGCGAGCATGATCGTGGACCCTCCCGCGTTGGGGCGCCTGACCGTGGAACTGGTCACCGGGACCTCGGGGCTCGAGGCGAGCATTAAAGTCTCCAGTGAGCAGGTCCGACAATTAGTACAGGATCAGATCGTGCAGCTCCGGATGTCCCTGGCCCAGCAGGGCGTACAACTGGCTCAGTTTTCGGTCGATGTCCAACAGGACGATGGCCGACGTCAGCAGGGTTTCTCACGGGGACAGGGGGGCCGGCGCCGGGCCCATGGTGAGGCGTCCGGGGAGGACGACGAGGCTGCGAATACGGTGTTCCGGGTGGACCTTAACCAGGGGCTGCTCCACTGGGTGGCGTAGGCGAACGACACAGTTGTTGCTGTTTGGCAAAGTAGGCGATTGGACCTGTTCCAATAAAAATGTATCGAGGAGGTGGGTGTCATGCCCGTCACGAACGTAAATAACAATCAACCCATCCTGAGTGGGGAGGAACTGAAGAAGACATCGAGGGCGGTGTCGAAGGAGCTGGACAAGGAGGCGTTTCTGAAGCTCCTGATCGCCCAGCTGGCAAATCAGGACCCTATGAACCCGATGGAGGACCGGGAGTTCATCGCCCAGATGGCGCAGTTCAGCTCGCTGGAGCAGATGGCGAACATGTCCAGGACCATGGAGAAGATGGCGGAGGCCAACAAGTTCTCCGCGGTGAGCTACGTGGGTAAGACCGTGGGCTTCACGAAGGAGGCGGAGACTCCGGGGGGAAAGCCGAAGCAGGTTGCGGCGGCCGTCAAGGCCGTGTGGTTCGACGACCCCAAGAAGGGTCCCATCCTGGAGACGACGGAGGGGTTCGTCCCCCTCAGCAAGATCGAGGGTGTGGGACCGGAATACAAGGTAAAGGCGAAGCCCTAAGGGAAACGCTGATTGAGTCCAGTCCCCCATGTTGATTTTCAGGTGGCGGGGAATGTGCTGTAACGATGTTTTTGGGCCTCCAGGATGGAGGTTGTCGTTTTCGCGGAGCGATAAGTGGAAAAAACTATCGCAGGAGGTTCTTGAGGAATGCTCAGATCTTTGATGACGGCGGTTACGGGCGTCAAGGCGCACCAGACGATGCTCGACGTGACGGGCAACAATATAGCGAACGTCAACACTACGGGTTATAAGAAGGACTTCACGATCTTCCAGGACCTGCTGTACCAGACCAACCAGGGCGCCTCGGGGCCGGGTGACAACCGCGGCGGCATCAACCCCTCTCAGGTGGGATTGGGCGTCACGGTCGCATCCATCGAGACCATCCATTCCCAGGGTCCGGCCCAGTATACGGGCAACAAGTCGGACATGATGATCAACGGGGACGGGTTCTTCGTTCTGAAGTCCGGGGCCAGCATGTTGTTCAGCCGGGCCGGGGCCTTCGTACGGGACGAAAACAATAACCTGGTCCAGTCGGGCACGGGCTATCGCGTGCAGGGCTACAAGATGGAGCGTGACCCGCTGAACCCTAAGAATTATATCCGGTCCAGTGAGCTCTCCGACATCAACATCCCCATGGGCAGGAAGATGGAAGCCCGCGGTACTACGGCGGTGGACTACCGGTGCAACCTGGACAGCCGGAGTTCCTCCTATCTGCCTATCGGTTTCCCTGATCTGCCCTTCAATGCCGAGTGCGGCACGCCAGGAAACAAGGAGGGCGTGGCGAAGGTCAAGATGGGCGACGTTGAATATGAGGTGAAATTCAACACCAAACTCGACAGTGCGGATGGGAAAAAATATTTTACGATCGAAATTTCAAATGGTGGGGTCACAAAAGAGCTTGTTTTCGATATCACGGGGGTCAAGGGAGGCAAGCCTGTACTTCGTTTCAATGGTATAGCCCCAGCCGCTCCCAATCAAACGGATATTGACTTGCCCGGCGGCGGACCTTCCTGTACGGCTGTCTATGATAATGATACCGGGAACTTGAAAATTGTGGATAAAACTGGAGGAGCGACCCTCTTCCAGTATAATCTCCAGAAGGACATGAATTATAATTCCTTTAAGGTCAAAGACGGGACCGATACTTATGAGGTTCTCGCGGAGTTCAACGAGCAGCAGACCACGAAGCCGTCGAACATGGGAAAGACTCCTATGGATTTGACGGTCTGGTTTGGAAAGCCTGGAGCGAACCCTGGGGATCCCATGACCTTTACCCGTGTCGTTTATGAGGTCCATATGAACGCGGCGGGACAGTTCGAGTTCGACAGTGCGAAAATTAAAGAGGGAACGCTTCCTGGCGGCTTAAAACCATATGATGGATCTAAAACGCCTCCGGAAGGAAACTTCCGTTTGGTTCCCGCGGGAGGGGATGGCAAGAAGACCCATACAAGCTCATCCCTGACATTCCAGGCGGATAAAAATATGGCTGCGCCGACGGATAAATTTGATACTGTGAGTCAGATCAACCAGGGCGGCTTCCATCAGACAAAGAAGACGATCTTCGACTGCCAGGGGAACCCTCACACGCTGGAGGTTAACTTCAAGAAGATCACCGAGAATCGCTGGCGTTGGGAGGCGTTCCTGCTGGAGGGGACGTTGAACGAGAAGACCGGCCTCTGTGAGGATTCGAGCGGCAATACAATCAACAAGCTCAGCAGCATCCAACCCACTCCTGCGAGTGGCGAGCTGTCGTTTTGTGGTTGTGGTCCCGTCTGTAAGGCATATCCTGAGGGCGCGGAGCTGGAGTTTCCATTCTCCCTCGAGGGGAAGGCCAACCAGAAGATCAAGCTGAATTTCGACGGTCACGGCGACGCGATGAACGGCGTCACGCAGTTTGCCTCCGAGACCACCACTAAGGCCATATACCAGGACGGCTACACGATGGGTGTCTTGAAGGACTTCAACGTAGGCAAGGATGGGACGATCTCGGGGACCTTCAGCAACGGTCAGGTGCAGAAGCTCTACCGGGTGGCCCTGGCGACCTTTGCTAACCAGCAGGGCCTGGAGAAGACGGGGGAGACCGCCTTTATCCCGACGATCAACTCCGGGGAGCCCAACATCGATGCCGCCGACAGCGGGGGCAAGGGCACCATCACGGGTTCCACACTTGAGATGTCCAACGTGGATCTGACGGAGGAGTTCACGCGCCTCATCATCTCGCAGCGCGGCTTCCAGGCCAACACCCGCGTAGTCACCACCAGCGACCAGATCCTGGAGGAGGTCGTGAACCTGAAACGGTAAGGAAACCCACCTCGCATGAACATGAATGAGAAGCGGAGCGGCCCCTTGAGGGGCCGCTTTTTTTATCTCTGGAGGGGCGCTCCGGAGAGAGGGGCAAAAATTTTTTCCCAAAGCCTCGTTTTTTAAGCGATTTTCGTATACAATTAACAGGTGATTCGCGCAGCCTGTGGACGCGTTGTTCCTTCGCCTCCGAAAAGTGCTGCGTCTGGGAGATTGAGGGCAATCCGGCGAGCTTGTCGGATGGAGGGTACGATGATTGAACTACATCGTCTGAATGGGGAACTTTTTTTGCTGAACTCTGATATGATTGAGACCGTTGAAATTACGCCGGACTCCATTGTGCGCCTTTTCAATGGACATCGTTATATCGTTAGGGAGACCCTTGCGGAGATTTGCGATAAGATCGTGGCCTTCAGGCGATTGGCCGGCTACTCCTGTATTATGGCCAGTGCTCTGGATGAGTCGAAGGATCCGGAGCCGGGTCAGCAGGGTCTTTCCTGAGGACAGACGGCTAGGCGAGAGGTGGATGAATCTTGGATCTGACCACAGTCGTAGGAATGCTCATCTCATGGATTTTGGTTGTTGGGGGCATGGCCTCGGGCGGAAGCCTGGGGGCCTATGTCGATGTTCCATCGGTCCTGATCACGATCGGAGGAACGGTGGGGGCCGTCATCGTCTCCTTTCCCGGAGATAAGCTCAAGGCGGCGGGTGGAGTGGTTAAAAGCGCCTTCGTCTCGAGGGAACCCAATCTTCTGGGGATGGTCCAGACCATCGTCAGCTTCGCCGAAAAGGCCCGGCGTGAGGGACTTCTGGCGCTGGAGTCCGATGTCTCGGAACTTGATAACGAATTTATGAAAAAATCCATCCAGCTGGTGGTCGATGGTACGGATCCCGAGCTGGTCAAGGCGATTCTGGACACAGAAATCGGGGTCCGAGAGGATCGCCACCTTTCAAATAAGGCCGTCTTCGACACCATGGCGGAGCTGGCTCCGGCCTATGGGATGATTGGGACCCTGATAGGACTGATAGCCATGCTGGGAAACCTCCAGGACGTCAGCGCCCTGGGGCCCGGAATGGCGGTTGCCCTGATCACGACGATGTACGGGTCGATGGTGGCCAACATGTTTGCGACTCCCATCTCGAAGAAGCTGGCCGCGCGGTCGGCCCAGCAGATTGCGGCGATGGAGCTGATGGTCGAGGGAATACTGGCCATCCAGGCGGGGGAGAACCCCCGTATCGTGGAGGAGAAGCTCAAGGTGTTCCTCCCCCCGAGGCTCAGAGGAACTCTGGGGCAGAAGGAGGAATAGCCCGTGGCCCGACAGAAGAAAGCTCCCCCTCCTCCTCCGTCCGCACCCCTTTATATGTCGACCTATGGGGATATGGTGACGCTGGTCCTTTGCTTCTTCGTCCTGCTCTTCGCGATGTCCTCCGTCGACGTCCAGAAGTTTCAAAAGGCCCTGATCTCGCTGAAGGGCTCCTTGGGGGTGCTTAAGGGAGGGCAGACGACGGAGGAGTCCACCGAGCCCAACCGGGGGGAGGTGGAGCGGAACCCCGGATCCGCACCGCGCGTCGAGATGGATACGCGCCACGTCGCGCATACGATTAACAGCTATCTGCGTGCCGAGGGGCTGGACAAGTCCATCCAAGTCTCGATCAACCAGCGGGGGGTCGCGGTCTCTATCTCGGATCAGTTCCTCTTCGCCTCCGGCAGCGCGGAGCTCAAGTCCGAGGGGCAGCGTGCACTCTACAAGATTGCGGTGCTGGTGCGCGACAAGATCCCCGCAGTTGCGGTGGAGGGGCATACCGATTCGGTCCCTCTGGCCGGAGGAATGTATCGCAACAACTGGGGGCTTTCCTCCATGAGGGCGGCGGTTGTGGCCGATTACCTTGAGACGGCGGGGGGAATCGATCCACTGAAGCTCCAGGCGGTGGGATTTGCCTCCTATCAGCCGATTGTCCCCAACGACAGCCCCGAGCACAGGGCGTTGAACCGCCGAGTCGATCTCGTGTTTCTTTCTCAGTATCCCAAACGCTAAAAGGGGTTGAACGGAGCCGCATGAAACGAATCATTATTTTTGTCGTAGTGGGGTTGGTGATGTTCGGGGCCGGTTTCGGTGGGGGGCTGATGCTGGGCCGCACCATGGTGTCGGGGGGCGGCGCGACGATGGATACGCGCCAGGTCAAGGCGCCAGGGCCCATCGTGTCCATCGGCGAGTTTACGAGCAACCTGGCTGGAGCGGGAAGGCACGTCATCACTTTTACGCTTTCGCTGGAGCTCCTGGATGCGAAGGCGGTCGAGGTTGTGCAGTCCCCCGGGTGGCTCCTCAGGGTCAAGAACGAGGTGCTGCTGATCGTCAAGGACAAGGTCTACGAGGATCTGACCAGCGCCGAGGGTGCATTGCAGTTCGCGGGGGACATTAAGAGGACCCTGAACTCCATATTGCCAGAGAGCAAGGGGGAGCCCCTCATCGTCCAGGCGCTCTTCGAGTCGTTTGTGCTTCAATAGGGTTCCGTAGGCCTTCATGAGGGCTCCGTGTTTTTTTGAAATGTAAAGGCAGGTGATGACCTCTGGCTCCCGACGTCTTGTCTCAGAGCGAAATAGATTCTCTGTTGAGCGCCCTGACCAGCGGGAGCGTGGACCTTGATTCTATCTCCGAGAACTCCAGTGATTACAAGGTCAAGGTCTACGACTTCAAGCGTCCCGATAAATTCAGCAAGGACCAGCTCCGAGCCATCCAGATGATTCACGAGGCATTTGCCCGGCAGCTGACGACGGTGATGTCAACTCTTATCCGTTCCATGGTCTCGGCCGAGGTCGCCTCCGTGGATCAGCTGGCCTACGAGGAATTTGTGAATTCACTCGTGCAGCCGACGGTCATCGGAACGGTCGAGATGCATCCCTTTGACGGAAATATCCTGGTGGAGCTCAACCCCAACCTGGTCTTTTCGATCATCGACAGGATGCTCGGGGGGAAGGGGGAGTTCTCGGGAAAGATCCGGGAGCTCACGGATATCGAGAAGACCGTGACAGAGCGGGTCTTGATGCGGATGCTGGAGCTTCTCGAGGATAGTTGGAGCACGGTGGTAGACGTGCGTTTCCGCTTTGAAAGTATGGAGAGCAACCCCTTCTTCGTCCAGATCTGCCCGCCCCGGGACATGGTGCTGCTGGTGATTATGAAGCTGAAGGTGGGGGACGTCGAGGGGATGATGAGCATTTGTTTCCCCTATTTCCTGATGGAGCCGATCGTCGACAAGCTCTCCTCACAGCAGTGGTTCGCCTCGACGAGCCGCAAGAGGGACGAGGACGAGAGGGAGTGCATCGTCAGCTCGCTGGGGAACGTCAGGATTCCCCTCAGCCTGGAGCTGGGGCATACGGTGCTGAGCCTGGCGGATGTCTATGCGCTGGAGCCCGGGGACGTCATCAAGCTCGACGAGACGCGGGAGAGCGAGATCTCCGTCAGGGTTGGGAACCACGTGCGTTTCAAGGCCAGGCCGGGGACGCGCGACGGCCGCTTGGCGGCGGAGCTGACCCAGATTTTGAATGGGGCGGCAGAGGAAGAGGCGGAAGGAGGAGAGGGAGATGGACGATCTTCTTAGCCAGGACGAAATCAACGCGCTGCTCTCCGGAGGGGAGCTGGAGGAGGACTCGGGATCGGGACTCTCCAGGGAGGATTCTCAGCTTCTGGACGAGGTCGCCTCTATTTTTTCAAATGCCGAGAACAGCGTTTTCGGCATGTTGTCGGGCAAGGACGTCGATACGGCCCTGGATAGCGCCGAGGTTTTATCCCAAAAGGACTTTCTGGAGAAGCTACCCGAGGTGCCCTTTATCTTTCGGGCGACCTGCGGAGGGTTTGACGATATTCCCCTGACGCTCGTCGTCGAGCAGCAGGGGGCCCTGATGCTCGCGGATCTGATGATGGGCGGGGAGGGCAAGGAACTGCCCGAGGAGCCCAGCGACCTTTATCTGAATGCGGCTCAGGAGGGGTTGAGCCAGGTTGTCGGCGCTTCCTTCACGAGCCTCAGCGGCCTTCTGGGCGGAAGAAGGCTGATGCCCGAGAACACCACCTCCTCCTTGGCGGAGGATGGTTGGCTTCCCTTCACTCAGCTGGATGCGGAGGCCTCGGTCTGGGTCACCTCAGTTACCGTTCGGGTGGACGGCCTGGAGCCCTTTAAGCTCTGGAGCTCCATACCTCTGGATTCCGCCCTTGCCATCGTGGGGTTGATGCGCCAGATCATCGGGGAGCAGACGCCCAAGGACTCGGTGCCTCCGCCGGAGGAGCCGGCGGCCTCAGCCCCTTCGGCGGGTCACGCTCCCTCGATGAGGGGACCTCAGCAACCGAAGGCCCCCTCGTCCAATCCGATGCCCTCGATGTCCCGGGCCGTACAACAGCCCGCCCCCATGGTGGACGTCCATCCCGCCGAATTCCTCCCGCTTGGGCAGGGCGGTGGGGCGGGAAGCAGCCGCATCGATATGCTTGCCGACATCCCCGTTCGGGTGACGGTGGAGCTGGGGAAGACCCGGAAGAACATCTCCGAGATCCTGGCCCTGACCACGGGGTCCGTGATCGAGCTGGACAAGATGGCGGGAGAGCCGGTGGATATCCTGGTCAACGGGAAACCGATAGCCAGGGGAGAGGTCGTCGTGATCGACGAGAATTTCGGCGTGCGCATCACGGACGTGCTGGGCTCCGGGGCCAGGGTCCATTCTGCATCCGTCTGATGCTTCGCGCCGTTTTAGGCCCTCGTGCCCCCGTTTTGGCTTTTCATGGGGGCAATTCGTGATATAATCAGTTTCGTTATCGGGAGCCCTCCTCTTGGTTCTTCGATGAGCCTTTGGAAATAAAAGGTTTTTGCAAGTTCGTTTTTTGTAACTCTGTTTTTTTACAGCTTCGTTTTTTGCAGCTTATCCGGGAAAAATCGGAAACGATACTGACCGGGCTTGAGTCAGAGAATCTGAGTAAGCGAGGGATACATATGAGCAAAAAGGTTCTTATTGTTGATGACGCGGCCTTCATGCGTATGATGTTGAAGGACATCCTTCAAAAGAACGATTTTGAAGTGGTCGCCGAGGCTGAAAACGGCAAGGTGGGCGTGGCTGCGTATCAAAAATTCAAGCCCGACATCGTTACGATGGATATCACCATGCCCGAGATGAACGGCATCGATGCGGTGAAGGCCATAAAGGCCCTGGATGCCGATGCTAAGATTGTCATGGTCTCCGCCATGGGGCAGCAGCCGATGGTCATCGAGGCCATCCAGGCCGGAGCCAATGATTTTATCGTCAAGCCCTTCCAGCCGGAGCGGGTCATAGAGGCGATTTCCAAGGTTCTTGCCTAGTCTCGACGGTTTTTGGCGGACCCTGGGCGTTGGGTGCGGGTCGAATGGCGGCGGAGCCTGATCTTTTTGTCTATCTGACTCGCGTCCTGATTGCTCTGGGGGTCCTGTCCGTCTCCGCTTTCGTCCTTGTCCGTTGTGCGGGAAAGAGAAACGGCTCGGACGGAGAAGGAGTGCCTGTGAGGGTTTTGACATCCTTGCCCGTGGGTAAGGATGTCTTTTTTGTGGTTCGCTGCGGACCGGAAGTTCTTGCCTTTACCTCGGGTGGAGGCGGGAGCCGTTTGATGGGTAGGTGGACGTATGAGGATTGGATGTGTTCGGCCAAAGAGGAGCCGCCTCACCAGGGTGAGGAAGGGGGGTAGCCCTGTCCTCGCCCTCCTTTTGGGGGTGGTCGTCCTGTTTCTGCCGTTTTTCTTCCTGACGCCCGCATCGGCTGCGGAGGTGGGGTCCTTTTCCCTGCCCTCTCTGCGGCTGGGCATCGCCCCCGCCGATTCCCCGGCGGATGTGGCCCTGTCGCTCCAGATCCTGGGGCTGCTCACCGTCCTCAGCCTGGCCCCGGCCATCCTGCTGATGATCACCAGCTTCACGCGCATCGTCATCGTCCTGGGGTTCGTGCAGCGTGCGATCGGGCTCCAGCAGTCGCCTCCGCAACAGGTCGTCACGGGGCTCGCCCTTTTTCTGACCCTCTTCACCATGTATCCTACCTGGAACCAGGTTTATCAGAACGGCCTCGCCCCCTACCTGGCGAGGGACATCTCTGCGGAGCAGGCGTGGCAGCGTACCGTCGTGCCGGTACGGGAGTTCCTGTTTCGCTACACGCGGCAGGAGGAGCTCTCCCTGATGACCTCCATGGCGAAGCTGGAGCAGCCCACATCCCAGGACCAGGTCCCGACCCGGGTCCTGGTGCCGGCGTTCATGCTGAGCGAGCTGAAGACCGCTTTCCAGATGGGGGTTGTCATCTACATCCCCTTCATCGTCGTGGATATGGTGGTCTCGAGCGTCCTGTTGGCCATGGGCATGATGATGCTTCCGCCGATGATGGTGTCCCTGCCCTTCAAGCTGGTGCTCTTCGTCATGGCGGACGGCTGGAACCTGGTCGTGATGAGCCTGCTGAAGAGCTTCACGAACGTGCCCTGACCTTATAAAGGAAAGGATTGAAGGGAGAGGACCAAAATGCCCGTAACGCTCCTCAGTCTTTACGACATCATGAGCAATGCCGTGTGGACGATGATGGCGGTCTCCATGCCCATCCTCATGGTTGCGATGGTGGTGGGGCTCCTGATCGGCATCCTCCAGACGGCTACATCCATCCAGGAGCAGACGCTGATCTTCATCCCGAAGATCCTGGCCGTCTTTCTCTCCATGGTGCTTCTGGGGCCCTGGATGGGGGCCAGGATGCTCGTCATGACGCGTGAGATATTGGGCCAGCTGGAGCGCTTCATCCAATAATTCCGCTCCTAGGCATTCGTATGCTGCGTTTAAGCAGACGACCGGCCATCTGCTGCCATAGGCCGCAGATGCCGTGTCGGTCGCTTACGTCGATGCGCGGCACCATTGCCGCGCTATCGACGCCAACAGACGGTCAGCTTGCTCGTTGGCGGTCTGCTTATTTGCGGCGTCTCGCAAAAGCCGCCTTACCTGCGAATACCTGCGAAACGGAATGAGACGGAACGATACTCCGAGGGGAGGGGCGTGCGTTGAGGGGAATTGAGCTGCCTACGCAGCTTCTCGTCGTTTATCTGCTGATCCACCTTCGCTTTGTGGGCATGGTGTTTGCCTCGCCCCTTTTTGCCTCCACGATGTCCCCGGCCTCCTTTCGCTACCTGGGTGCGGTGCTCCTGACCGCGGCGTCCGTGGGGGCGGTGTCGTCCGCCCAGGTTCCCGTGGTCCTCTTCGACAGCGTTTTCGCGCTGTCCGTCCTGGCCCTGCGCGAGTTTTTTGTGGGGTTTGCCATCGGGTTCCTGGCGTCCTTGCCCCTTCCGGCTCTGAACACCGCCGGGGAGCAGATCAGTACGGCTATGGGCTTCTCCATGGCGCAGGTCGTCGACCCCATGACGCAGAGCCAGGCGTCGATCATCGGCCAGCTGAACTTTCTGGTGGGGCTGTGGTTCTACTTTCGCTGGAACGGGCATCTTTTGATGGTGCAGTCGGTTATTGAGAGCCTGCACCTCGTGCCCCTGGGGCGCCTGGCCCTGTTCCCCGCCGGGGACATGTCCCTGGGAACTTGGCTCCAGGAGCTTTTTGTGTTGGCGATGCGGATCGTGATCCCCTTCTACTGCGCCCTCGTGCTGGCGGACGTCGGGCTGGGCTTCCTGGCCCGGACGGTCCCTCAGATGAACATCTTCGTCCTGGGGCTCCCCATCAAGGTGGCGTTGGGGTTCCTGGTCCTTGCCGCGGCACTGCCGTTGGTGGTGGACCTCATTTATGCTCAGTTCGAGCGATGGATCGAGTTTGCCCTGACGAGTGTGTTGGCGTGGAGGGGAACGCCGTGATCCTCCTTCCGGGAGAGCGTGTCGTTGGGAGAGGACGGCCCATCCCCTTCGATCTCCAGTTCTTCGCTCAGGAGCGGACCGAGCCGGCTACACCCAAGAAGCGCCAGAAGGTGCGCTCGGAGGGGCGCGTCTGTGTGAGCCGGGACCTGACGGCTGCCGTCGGGATCCTGACGGGGCTGGCCGCCCTGCTCCTCCTGGGGCCTTTCATCTATGGGCTTTTCTTCGCGCTGCTCCAGCTCTCCATTCGTTTCATGGGGGATAAAATCCTGCTGCGGGAGGGATGGTTCCCCATCTTGTCCCTGGAGGCGGTCAAGGACTATTTTCTGACCTGGCTCCCCCTGGGGGGACTGATCGCCATCCTTGCCGTGGCGGTGATCGTCTGGCAGGTGGGCTGGACCATCACGGGCGAGCCCTTCAAGATCAACCTGGACCGCCTCAACCCCATCAGTGGGATGAAGAAGATCGTCTCGCTGCGATCGCTGGTGGAGCTGCTCAAGGGGCTGCTGAAGGCGGCGGTATTCGCCGTCGTGATCTACACCGCCATTCGGGACTACCTTCCCGACACCCTGAGGGCTATGCAGTTCCCTCTTGGGTATGGAAGTGCCGTCTTCTGGGATATGCTCTGGTCCCTTGCGATGCGCCTGGCAGCGATGCTTCTGATCATGGCTTTGATCGACTACATGTATCAAAAGTGGGAGTTCGAGCGGTCGATTCGCATGAGCCGTCAGGAGATCAAGGAGGAGTTCCGTCAGATGGAGGGGGACCCGCAGATCAAGAACAAGATCCGGCAGAAGCAACGGGAGCTTGCGAAGAGGCGTATGATGGCCTCGGTGCCCAAGGCCGACGTGGTCATCACCAACCCGACGACCCTGGCCGTGGCCCTGGAGTACGACCGCGAGCTGATGAGCGCCCCCCAGGTCGTGGCGAAGGGGCGCGGGGTCGTGGCGCAGAGGATTCGGGAGCTGGCGCGCGCCCACGGTGTGCCTATCATCGAAAACAAGCCCCTGGCCTGGGCCCTGTTCGAGGGGGTCGAGATCGGGGAGGAGATCTCCGAGGAGCTCTATCGCGGCGTTGCGGAGATCCTGGCCATGGTCTACCGCCTGCGGGCGGGATAGGCGGAATGTGGTGCGGCGTATTTGTGGCTTCCTTGAATTTGTAGCTTCCTTGCCTCCTGTTGTATAATCGAAAGGGAGGGTGCATTGCGGACCGGACCTTCGGGAAGGACCGCGAATGAGGCTGGTGTATAGTACCATGAAGACTAACAATACTTGATTTATTTTTGTGTATGAGTGTACTATATATCCATGAAACTATACTCAATGGATGAAAATAAAGATGATGAAGATAAAATGGAATGGAGTGGAACGCGTGCAATGACCGGAAAATTTTTTGGAAAAAAATTTGTGGGGTTTTCCCTGCTCTTCTGCCTCGCCGTCTGGGTCTCGTCCGCCTGGGGCTCGGACGAGGACATCCTGAGGAAATGGACGAGGACCAACTCCTTCAGCGAGAAGACCGACCTCCAGACGGTGGCCATCAAGGTGACCTATTACTCGGCGGAGTACATCGAGGCGCTGGTGCGCTCGGAGGCGGAGAAAAACCTCTGGACGAAGGACGAGATGGAGAACTACAAGTACACTCTGTTGAAGAGCTTGAACCTTCACGACTCCATAGCCTTTCATATCGACTTCAACGTCACGGGTATCCCCATGTACGCCCAGCCGTTCGACCGCCATCTGACGCTCTTCGTCGGCAAGCGGCGCTACAATCCCTCCGACTACGACAAACGATTCAACTTCAAGATCTCCGGGCAGCGGGACGGGATGGTCTTTTTCCCCCGCTACGATCCCAAGACGGGCAAGGACATTCTGGAGAAGGCAAAGGACGTCCGCCTTGTCCTGAGCGGGGCCATCAGTCAGGCCACATCGGCAAGAGGGGATGTCCGCTGGGTCTGGGACCTCTCAAAGGACAATCCCGAGGCCCTGGGGACCGGCAAGGCCATGGACCGTCTGGAGCTCGACCGGTTGATCAAGCGTATGGAGAAGCTGAGCCAGGAGAGGCAGGAGCTCCAGACGAAGATCGACGCTATCGATCGGGAGCTCGACGAGGTCCGCAGTCGGGTGGACGAGCTCCAGACCCGATAGCCGATGGGGGCTGTTTATGATTCGTAAAATGAGGAGAGATTGACGTGGATCGCATCGCAGTTCTGACCAGCGGGGGGGACTCCCCGGGCATGAATGCCGCCATTCGGGCGGTGGCGCGCACGTGCTTCTTCAACGACAAGGAGTGCGTGGGGGTCCTCCGGGGCTATGAAGGGTTGATCGACGGGGATTTCATCCCCCTTACCCGTTCCTCCGTGGGGGGCATCATCCATCGCGGGGGGACGATCCTCAAGACCGCGCGCAGCGAGCGCTTCACGACCCCCGAGGGGCGCGGGGAGGCCCTGGACCGGATGAGGGCGGCGGGGATCGAGGGCCTGGTCGTGATCGGCGGCGACGGGTCCTTTCACGGGGCCAAGGAACTGCACGACATGGGGATGCCGGTCATCGGCATTCCCGGGACCATCGACAACGACGTCGCGGGTACGGACGAGACGATCGGCTTCGACACCGCCGTCAACACCGCCCTCGAGGCCATCATGCGCCTTCGGGACACCGCGTCCAGCCACGACCGCCTGTTCATCGTCGAGGTGATGGGGCGCAACGCCGGATTTCTGGCCCTGGAGATTGCCGTTGCCTCGGGGGCGGAGTACGTCGTCGTCCCGGAGCTCCCCCTGAGCATCGGCAACCTCTGCCAGCGGCTGCGCCTCTCCCAGGAGAAGGGGAAGAGCCATACGCTCATCATCCTGGCGGAGGGCGTCATGTCCGCCAACGAGATGAAGGACAAGCTCCAGGACACCGGGGGCTATGACGCGCGCGTCACCGTTCTGGGATACATCCAGAGGGGCGGCAGCCCCACGTCCTTCGACGTTTTGCTGGCCTCCCGGATGGGCGCCTACGCGGCTGAATCCCTGCTGATCGGGAAATCGGGCTATATGGTGGGGAACGTGAACCACCGCATGGTCCTGAGCGACCTGGAGCGCTCCTGGAGCGAGCATAAGTCCCTCAGCCCGGAGCTTTTGGGGTTGGTCGACAAGCTGAATTGAGCCCCTTGCAGGGTCCCGATGCCTCACAGCCCGGACGTTCGATCCTTCGATTCGTCGGATTCGCCGGCCTTCGGTCCCGGTCCGACCTCTGCCCCGGCCGCGCCCCTTCCCGGCGCCGCGCTGGATTCTCTGCGGGGCATCGTGGCCTCGGACCTGGGGGGACGGAGGGTCTCCGTGCTTTCGGGCGCTTCCCTGTGGGAGCGGGCGTTCTCCCTCTGTTGGACGGCACGGAGCGTGCTGATCGTCACGGGGTTCTTCATCCGTTCAGCCTCGGCCACCGAGACGGACGGTCCCCCCGGCTCGGTCATCCTCGGAAGGGCTCTGGACCTTATGGGAAAGAGGGTTTGTCTTGCGACGGACTGCTATAGCTTCTCCGCGCTGGACGCCTGTTCCGGGAGCGTCGGTGGGCCCTCGGTCCTTTGCCTGGACGGGCCTGATCCCGCGGCCCTTGGGGGATTCGACCTTCTGGTGTTCCTGGAGCGTCCAGGGCGGGCTGGAGACGGGCGCTACTACGACATGAGGGGCCTGGATATTGGCTCCGTGGTCGTCCCGCTGGACGATCTGGCCCTCGTAGCGGCGGGGTCGGGAGTTCCCGTGCTGGGGATCGGCGACGGCGGAAACGAGGCGGGTATGGGGGCCCTCTACGAGCCCCTGGTTCGGCTTCTTCCCCATTATGCGCCCTTCCTCTCCCGCGTTCCCTCGACGGTATGTCTCCCGGTGGACGTATCGAACTGGGGAGGGTACGCCTTGGCGGCGCTTCTGTCCGTCCCGTTCGGTCGCTGGGTGGGTCTGGACGAAGGGGAGGAGGAGCGAATGCTCGCGGCCCTTCGGGACCGGGGGGCTGTCGACGGGGTTTCGGGGCTCGGCGGATGTTCGGTGGACGGCTTCGCACTTCCTGACCTGGATCGGGTCTCCTCCCGGCTTCGGAGCTGGTATGCGGGGTGCGTGGAGCGTGGGGGCCCCCGGCCCCCGGCGGAGCCGTCATGACGAGACGAAAGCCCTTTTTGTTCCTTCTGGTCGTTTTTACGTTCGTGTTGACCCTTCTGTCTTTCTGGGTGGTACGGCAGAGCTCCGTCCGGCCCGGTGAAAGCTTTATGATCTCCAATGTAACGATCAACGTCGATCTTCACGACAGGAGGTTCCTGACCGGGACGGTCTCTCGATTCCCCTACGGCTCGAGGCAGGTGTGCCTGTATTTCGATTATTCCCACGTCGATGAGGACGGTGAGATCCAGGTCGTCTGGCGCTGGGGGGATAAGATCGTCCAGTCGGAGACGTATCCGCTTCCGGCGCCCTCGGGCTCCAGGATGTACTGTCTGCTCCAGGAGAGCGGCGTCCCCCTGCCGAGGGGAAAGTACACGGTTGATATCCTGTACCGTTCCGAGACGATCCCGGAGTTCCGGTTCGAGATCTACTGATTCGGGATCTCGAGATCTACTGAGGGCCGACGATGGCGTCGGTTTTGCCCGCCGGGCTCGGCCCCTGGAGGGGGCGAGTTGTGAGGTCTCCTCTTGTTTTTTCCCCGTCCGACGGGGCTCATTTTAATTCCATTGTTTTTGAGGTGATCGAGATATGATGGTGTATGACGAAAAGGGTTTCTGCGTCTCATGGTAAGACTGCCGAAGGAGGGAGGGGAAGCTCCCAAAAGGCGGGGGCGTCCCCCGAAGAAGGTGCTCGAGGCGCAGCAGGAGCCGACCGGGGACGCCGCGTCCCTTGATGCGGCGGAGAGCCCGGCGGCTGTGACGGAACCGGCTCCCAAGGTGACCCGTCCGCGCGGGCGTCCCAGGAAGGTCGTCCCGCCGGTGGAGTCCCCGGCCCCTGTGGTCCGGACTGTTCAACCCGTAGAGGAGGAGGCGCCGCCGGCGACTGCGCTTCCTGTTTCCGTTTCGCCCCCGGCCCCCGAGCTTCCGCCTGAGCCGGTGGAACCGGTGGAGGCTGCGGAGCCTGCCGACCCCGTATTATCCACGCTCAGACCGGCAGAACCATTCGTCCACCCCAAGCCCAAGCATACCTACGGCTATCTGGCCTCCAGGAACCTCGTCGACCTTCGCAAGATCGGTCGGGAGTTCAACGTTTCCGGGCCCACGGCCCTGCGGAAGGACGACCTGATCATCTCCATCCTGAGGGCACAGGCGGAGAGCATGAACTACCGCTTTGGGGGCGGGACCCTCGAGATCCTGCCCGAGGGGTTCGGATTCCTGCGTCCCAAGGGGATGCTGCCGACCGACAACGACGTCTATCTGTCGGCCTCGCAAATACGGCGCTTTGGACTGCGCAATGGGGATGTGATCTGGGGCTTGATCCGGCCTCCGCGGGAACAGGAACACTATGAGGCCCTGTTGAGGGTGGAGACGGTCAACTTCTCGGACCCCGAGTATTCCCGGCGGCGCGCAGTGTTCGGCCAGCTCACCCCGATCTTCCCCAACGTCCGTATCAATCTGGAGAACAGCCCCGGCGACTGGGCCACGCGGCTGGTGGACATGTTCGCGCCCATCGGGCTGGGACAGCGGGCCCTGATCGTCTCGCCGCCCAAGGCGGGCAAGACGACGCTGATCAAGCGGATCGCCAGGGCGATCACCACGAACTACCCTGACATCATTTTGATGGCCCTTCTCATCGACGAGCGGCCCGAGGAGGTGACCGACATCTCCCGGTCCGTGGATGGGGAGGTGATCGCCTCGACCTTCGATCGCCCTGCGGACGAGCATATCCGGGTCGCGAACCTTGCGCTGGAGAAGGCGAAGAGGCTCGTGGAGGCCAAGAGGGATGTGGTCATCCTCCTGGACTCGATCACGCGTCTGGCCCGGGCCTCCAACCTCACGGTCCCCCCGTCGGGGCGGACGCTCTCGGGCGGCCTCGACCCCTCGGGGCTCTACTTCCCCAAGCGGTTTTTCGGTGCGGCCCGCAACTTCGAGGAGGGGGGCAGCCTGACGATCGTCGGCACGGCCCTGACGGATACGGGGAGCCGTATGGATGACGTCATCTACGAGGAATTCAAGGGAACGGGCAACATGGAGCTGCATCTGTCGCGCAAGTTGGCGGAGCAGCGCATCTTCCCCGCCATAGACATCACCCGTTCGGGGACGAGGCGGGAGGAGCTGCTGATTCCGGAGGACGAGCTGGCCCGGCTGTGGGTCCTCCGTAAGCGCATCGTGGGGGTTGATGAGGCGGGGGCGCTGAGCCTGATTCTGGACAAGCTGCGCCAGACCCGCAGCAACCGCGAGTTCCTGATGTCCATCAAACTTTCATAAAGGAAACGCCTTCTCCTCGTTGAGACGTCCCGCGGCCGCCTCCCGCGTTCGGCTGAGGGACGGGTATGCTATAATGTTGCCGAGACGTATTCTTCTGCCCTTCCTGATGACGGGGGCAGGGGACAAAAACCGGATGCGCGGGATTGGGGTCCGGTCGGGGCTGTGCATCCGCCAAAAAAATGGTACCGGAGACCGGTATTGCCGGTCAGGGTGTCGGCTTCTGTTTTCAGGTCAGGGGGAATGTTTGTTGAAAACATTCGACGATAAGAAAAAGGCCCATAAGTTTAAGGCATCGAAGTCGAAGGGGCCGGCTTCCCCGGAGGGCTTCTCCTGGGGGTTTTGCGCCGTAGTATGCTGCACGATGGGATTGGCCGCTTTTCTGATGTTTTCCGCTTGGGGGCGCTTCTCTGGGGTCGCCTGGGGGAGCTTGGTGGAGAACCGGAACGATCTTCCGGTGGCGAACGAGGGGTTCATCTCCGTCGATATGAGCGACGCCTATGATGAGGGCAATGGTCTCGTTTCGACCTCTCTCGTTTCTACTCCTGTTTCCACTCCTATTGATGCGTCGTCCTCCCTCTCCGGTGACCTGCCCTCTAGGTCGGCCTCTCTGCCAAAGCAGCAGGCGTCTCAGATCCCGACATCCGAGGCGGAGGAGGGCGGGCAGACCCTGCTGCTGCCTATCTCCGATATTGCCGAGGACTTCGGCCCGCTTCCCAAGGATCTCTCCAATTTTGAATCGATCATCCTGAATACCCAGGACGACGGCACCCGCCTCCCCGAGGACGGGGTGTCGGAGGATGTCATGGAGTCGGAGGCGCAGGATGGGGATATTCGCCTGACGGACGTGGGCACGAGTTGGAAGGAGCATATTGTTAAATCCGGGGAGACCCTGTCGGACATAGCCCTCAGCTACGCCGGGGTGACGGCCCAGGACATCCTTCGTTCCAACGGGCTGAAGGACGCCAATCGTCTGGCCGCAAACCAGCTTCTCCTGATCCCCAACACGCCGGACGATGTCGAGGCGACCCTGGAGGAGGTCCGTACGCGCCAGTTCCGCATCGCCTCGCTTCGCGAGGAAGTTAAGCCCTTGAGTGTCCTGGCCTATGTCGTGGTGCAGGGGGACAGCCTCTGGTCCATCGCCAACGCCCAGAACATCGAGCTGGATACCCTGGTGGGCAGCAACACCTTCAAGAGCTCCGCCACCCTACGTCCTGGTGCGGTGCTTCGTATCCCCAACCAGGACGGCATCTTCTACACGATGCGCAAGGGGGACAGGATGGAGCTCGTCTGCAAGCGTTATCAGGTTGCCCTAGACCGGGTGCGCAAGGTCAATCCAACGATAGATGTCGTATCCCTAAAGCAGGGCGATGAGATCTTCCTGCCGGGGGCCCGTCCGGAGGCCGTCGCGGAGGTCAGGGTGGAGAACAAGAAGGTCAAGCTTGTCCCCGTCAGGGAGAAGGATATTCCTCAGAAGGGCGGGCGTTCCTATCGGTGGCCTGTGATGGGGCGCATCAATAGTCCCTTTGGGTGGAGGCGCCATCCGGTTACGCGGCGCCGAGACTTCCACACGGGCATCGACATCAAGGCGAGTCGGGGCATGGTGATACGATCGGCGCGCGATGGGCGCGTGGCCTATTCGGGCTGGATGGGCGGCTATGGCAAGGTCGTTGTGGTGGAGCACACAGGCGGGCAGTCCACGCTTTATGCCCATTGCAGCTCGCTTCTGGTGCCTCAGGGCACGAAGATATCTCAGGGGCAGAATATCGCCAGGGTCGGGACGACCGGAAGGTCCACGGGGCCGCATCTCCACTTCGAGGTCCGGAGGGGCAACAGCCCGGTCAACCCGCTGCAGTATCTGAAATAAGCGGCGACGTTCAAAGCGGAGGCCGGTTTATATCGTCGAGGAGTCGGGCAGGGGACCAGAAGTTTTTTTCTGGTCCCATTTTGTATTTCATGGCTAGCAAGTTGGTTCAAATTGGGGGCCAAAGGAAATAATCGTTGTGTTATGTATAGTTTATTTTGTACTTGCTTTTTTTTTGAAAAAAATGATTTATTTGATTTAACGGTGATTTTATTGACATTTTTCATGGGTTTGGTTTTAATAGTAGGAGAGCGTTTTTAGATCAGCCACTAGGACGAGACGCTATTTTTCTGTGAGGAGAGTGAGCTAAATGTTTCGCAACATGAGGATTTCACTGAAACTGTCCCTGGGGTTTGGGCTTGTGCTGCTGGTGTTCGTCGTCGCGGTGGCGTTTTCCTGGACGAAGATATCGGGGGTGCAGGAGGACAATCGCTTTATGGCGAAGATATCCGAGGTGCTCGCTTTGATCACGGACGTGAATGACGGGATAAGCGGCCTGCGCTTTTCCGCGAGGGGGTATCTGTACGCGGAGGACGTCGATGATATGAAAGTAGGGCGCGACTCCTTGAAGGCCGTGGAGGAGGGGATCGCCCGCGGTGAGAAGATGTATCGGGAGGACCCCCGACTGGTCGGTCTGAGCAGGATCTCGGACCTGAAGGGCCCCCTTGAGGCCTACTACAAAAGCATGGAGGAGGTCGTCACCCTCGTGGAGGCGAAGCGGAACACGGTCCAGGGCCTGGACAGGGATTCTCAGGAATTTCTGGATAAACTCGAGGAAGCCCTTGTGCCCATATATCGACAGCTGCAAGATGACATTTCGGCAGGGAACGCCGCCGAGGCCCGACGCAGGCTCGACAGGGTCCGCGAGGGCGAGGCGTTGAGCACGGAGATAGGGGAGGTCCGCAGAGGCTACTCCTGGGTGATGGCGAACCGTGACGTCTCGGGCGTCGATGCCCTCCTCTCGCGGGTGGACGCGATGGGGAAGCGGGGACAGAAGCTTTTGGACGATACGCGTTTGGAGGAGGTCCGTAAAGATCTTACGGACGCACTAACGCACCTGCATGCCTTTTCGAGCGGCGTGAGGGAGCTGGCGGGCCAGTTCGTCCGTCTCAGCGAGCTCACAAAGATCGTCAAACAGCAGGGGGACGACCTGGATGATCTGAGCGACGCTATATTTGATACGGCGCAGAAACGCACGAGGATGATCATTTCTCAAACGGATGATAATTTGA